>JBGTMK010000304.1:0-5814 GCA_041743605.1 Nostoc sp. | reverse complement strand
GAATGGGATGAATCGCCGTTTGCCGTCTTGGTCAATAGTATCGAGTGTACAAAAATCGTGAAAAATTCGCGTAATGACTAATAACTTATGCTATGGCATAAGTTACCAAGCTACTGGTTCGCCGAGATGGAAAAAACCACCACTGGGGCCATCATTCGGCAATATGGCTAATTCAACACCAGTTTTCGCGCCTAATGCGATGTCCATCATTGCACCTTCACCACCTAATTCCGTTTTTACCCAACCCGGATGAGCGCTATTAACCTTCACCGGAGTATTACGTAACTCATGAGCTAAATGAATAGTGAATGAGTTAACTGCTGCCTTAGAAGCATCGTAAGCAAATGGTTTGGAATCATAGATAAATGAATTGGGGTCAGCATGAAGTGTTAACGAGCCTTCAATACTCGACATATTTACAATTCTACCGCTAGGGCTATTCAATATTAACTGCAATGCTCGTTGAGTCAATTCCACTAAGCCAAAAAAATTGGTGTTAAATGTCTGTCGAATAATGTCTATAGAAATAGAACTAGCATTACTGGTTAACCAATCACCATCTAAAAACACACCAGCGTTATTAATCAAGACATCAAGCCTACCAAAAGAGTCACTAATCTGTTGAATGGCAGATTCAATTTGATTGCTATCAGTGATATCCAGGGCAATTGGGTTAGCTATAACTCCTTCATTCTCTAAGTTACTCGCTGCTGTTTTAGCCGCATCTAAACTACGAGCTGCTATCAGAATTGTCAATCCATGTTGTCCAAGTTGACGACTCATTTCCAGCCCCAGGCCTTTATTTGCACCAGTAATCAAGGCTACTTTGTTCTTTAGTTCGTCCTGCACCATCAATAAGTACTCCTGTGATAAATTTAGATCACATTTCAGAACAAGATGTTTAAGCTGAGTTTAAATACTGGGTTAATCGTCCCACAAAGTCTAAATATTGAAAACCTAGAAGAAAGGCTAGGTTAAACAGCAAACACTTGTTGGCATAATCATTGACGTGATTTTGCGATTCGCTCTCGATCCCACTTCAGAAAAAAGCCCCAAAAACAGGGCTTTTTTTCATCCCTATTTTTTTCGTCAACTCTGCCACTTCCTTTGTGACACCCATCCTGTATGGCTTTGAGTGCTTTCAAGTGACACCAAATTCATAATTTAACCATGCCGCTTTTTGTGACATTCCTTTAATAGCAAGGGTT
Organism: Nostoc sp.; assembly: GCA_041743605.1. Classification (GTDB taxonomy): domain Bacteria; phylum Cyanobacteriota; class Cyanobacteriia; order Cyanobacteriales; family Nostocaceae; genus Nostoc. The sequence goes on along the minus strand of JBGTMK010000304.1, from coordinate 4,606 downwards.
CTAGAGTTTTACCTAATCTTGCCGCTTTCTGTGACATCTATACACAGTAAGGCTTTTAGATGTCACGACAGACCTTGCTGCTTTTTTGTGCCGCTTTGTGATCCGATGCGGGTAAAGGCTAAGGAACAGTTGAGCGATGCCTCCGGGCTGCTTTTTCATGCCGCTTTGTGATCCAATGCAACTGTAAAATATAGATGACGTTTTCAGAACTTACGCATTGACAGAAATCTGACTATGTGGATTCAAGCCCACCTTTTGTTCAAGATGTTCCAGAATAAAGTCACGAGCCACCTGAAGAGACAAATTTCTCTGGACTTCATACCAGTTTTCAATTAACTCTTCGGTTCGCATTAATTCTAGTTGTGTGAAGGCACGGATAGCACTAAAAAAGTGAGTTTTAATTGCCTCAGATGTTCTGACCATGAATAGTTCAATTCCACACACTTGCTTAATGGCTCGATGGTAACATTCAATCCCCCAATGAATCGAATGTAACTTGTTAAACTCAGTGAGATAAATTAAAAATAGTGAATCTTTTTCAGGCACATACATAATGTAATATCTGGGGATTTCGTTTTTGAAAATCCTCCGAAATACTTTAACTTGCCCAAACTTTTTCAGATACACTATTAACCCATTGTCTGGAATTTCTAGATTTTTGACTTGGGTATAATTTTTACCATCAACTGAACATAAGCGATTTTTGGCTATCCCGGTTAAAAACTCTAATTCCTTGTTTTTAAAGAACTTCAGGTTTTTATTACTGGAATACCAAGCGTCAGTAGTCACAGTATGAGGCTCTAGTCCCCAAACCAAAACTTCAGTAATCATTTCTCGTAAATAATCGTTTTTTGTCTGACCATCTTGTTTGTTATAAATGCGATAATTTACAGGAACGGACTTACCAGATAAATCCGTGTAATACAAAGTAATTAACTGAATTACCTTGACTGTACGATGATGCCGTCCCGAATAAAAATAACCAATTAATTCTGTTATTTTGGGGTCACTATGAGGTTTATCAATTACCGTATCGTCTGCACTTAATGTGCCACCTACTAAATTGATATACAGCTTAACTTCATCAAATATATCTTTTGGTTCGTACCGCTCACGTAGCAAAAACCTGTTGACACTATCATGTGACAGATCTTCCATGATTTCTGCTAAACGTGTGCAGCCTGGATACTTTGATTCTGCCAGTAAAAACAGAGTGTAAGTGTCGAGGTCACACTTTGCTGTGGATGTCTTGGTAGTTACTCTGATTGCCCATAACCTCAATAACAGACAGGTAAATTATCCATCTTTCCACTCCCTTACGGACTAGCGATCGCATATTTTTTCTTCTTTTCCTTACTGCATTTGTTGTCTAATTTGTCAATGCGTAAGTCCTGGTTTTAACCAAAATTCAGGCGGAGCAACCAAAAAAGCACCTCAGTTGCGATCGCCTCCGGTGGGCGGTTACGCCATCGCTAAACCTTGATAATTCCCCATTGTGTGTCTATTTAGATATGGTATTAATTAATGCTTATCCGTGCTGATACCCAAATTCCTTTTCCACGCTCCCTCGTTTATACTACCTATCGGGACAAACTAGTTGAGCTAGTTCCTTATATGCCAAATGTGCGCCACATCACACTTTTATCCCGTAGTGAAGCAGGCAGTAATGTTTATAGTGTCAATGAATGGCACGGTGGCAGTGAAATTCCAGCAGCAGCAAGAGTTCTGCTCAGTGAAGATATGCTCTCTTGGACAGAATATAATACCTGGAATCAGGCAGATTTGACAGTTGAATGGCGTATTGAAACTCACGCTTTTACAGAAGCAGTTAAGTGTTCTGGCAAAAATCGCTTTTCGCAAGATGGTAATAGTACAGTAATTGAAAGCCGTGGTGAACTAGTGATTGACCCGAAACAAATCAAGGGAGTACCATTCTTCCTTACAAGTACAATTGCTCATCTCGTTGAAGATTTTTTGGGGAAAAATATACAACCAAACCTCGTAGCAATGAGTGCGGGAGTGCGCCAGTATCTAGAGCAAAATCCATTAAATTGACATGCTGCTTTTCAATCTAACTGTTTTTACCCAAGCAAGACTGTATGCTTTTTCAATACTGTGCATATTTTTGCATATTTCCTCCTTTGAATGCCCAGATATAATCTGGGCAATACAATTACAATTACTCGTCTAGCGGCTCCGGCGCAGTGTCGTTCACCGCCTTAGAACGAAGACGTTTGTTAACCATTCTCTTATTACTGCGCTCAACATAAACGCCAAAACCGTTTTCCCAAAATACGCGGTGCAGTTCTGATAATTTCCAACCCTCAAAGAAGGCCAGTTCTTCTGCTTCTTCAAAAAGTGCTGTTGGCACGTAAAGTTCAATTCTGGTCATTCCCTGTGCTTTTGTTCTAGGCATTGTTGCATCCATATTTAATCACCCAAATTATCAAATGAGATTGGTTATGGGACAAGAACCCTACAAATAAATCAACACTCCCTAATTCTTATGTGATATGTAGCTATTATAGATATATTATTGGTGTAGTATGGTATAAGAAACTAAATAATCAAGCAAAAAGTGAAAAAGCACTTTGTGCAGGGAGCAATAAGCTATGCGGGAAAAACCACGCCACTGGCAGTTATTGCTCTAAACCTCAAGTGAAGGAGCAGGGGTGCTTTTGCCCACGACCTAACAGTGCGTCTCTTGGAGAAGGGCGAGGTTTGTACCTTTCACGCGTGCTAAGTGCCTCTTGTCAAAAATAAAATTTTTCGACTCGGCTGTAATGCACCGAGGTTTACTCAAGGCAGAATCAGTAACAGAAGGAGTGACATGAGTTTACTTGAATTCTTGTGTAAATGGGCTAGGGGAGATAGCAGTGAAGAGTGCAGATTAAAAGCAATGCTATGCGGTTTTTTTGAACGTGACCCTAGAACGATAAGAAACTGGATGAGCCGAACACCAAAATATGTGAAATGGGTGCTAGAGAAAATTGATCAGGAATGGGAGGAATCGGGACAAATAAACTACTCGATTTTTTTTAAAAACTAACGGAAATTTTTGTCACTAGTTTGTCATCAAAATGCATTGCCCGTCTTTGGCGGGTTTTTTAGTATGTATTTAACAAGCGTAACATTGTTGCACTTCACTGAAAGTAAAAAGCGGTCGCTGCCTTGTCAAAGTTGTCCAACCGCTTTTTACCTCAATAAGTCCCATCTGGAAAGAGAATTATGGTACGAAATAACAGATTTGATGCTATTAGAGACAGTCTATTTAACGATGATCATCAGTTTAATGTGAACGTAAAAAGAACACTAGTTTCCTATTACAAAAGCCTTAAATATGGATTAAAAAATTAACTATTTTGCAAATATATTGCTAGTAAAGATGATACTAACATCTCCAAATTTATTATTGTAATTTATTAGTATAGCGACTCAAATTTTGCCCAAATTCAGTAACATTTTTTTGCTAAAAAGGGGTTTTTTACTAAGATTAGTTGATTGAGGTGATTGCAACATTGCAGTAATGTAACAACCATGTTGCAAGCATCAATGTTGCAAGCACCTGCAACATTGCACAGCAAATATCGAGCGCCAGCGAACAAAAGAATGTTAAAAACAGTTGTTTTGAAGATATTTTTTACTTTTATATGGAGATGTCAGAGTTCTGATGCAACAATATTGCAAGGGCGGATGAAACAATGAATCAGGACAATTTACATGATATCTTGACTTCCATAGGAAAAGATCCAAAAATCAATGATGCCTTTTTCGACAATTTGTTATCAAGAAAAGAGTGGAGTAAGATTCTGGAAATTAACCGTATAACTCTTTGGAGATGGGAGGTAAATATTATAAATAAAATTCCTCCGTTAAAAGCCAGCTATTACGAAACAGGAAAAGGCTGCCGAAGTAATTACCTTGACGGATACCAAAGGTTTTTATCAGCAACTATATTTTTTTTGATGAAGGGCAAGAAGTACGAAGAAGTTAAAAGACTTCTAATTGCAAATTTCATGCATCTACGTCGCAAAGATTTTGAACAATGGAGGAAGCAACAATAATGTTTACCAGAAAACAAGTAATCGAATATTTCAGCGATCGCTACACAGATGTGCAAGTAATAGAAGCACTCCGAATCATGCGTGACCACGGGGCAGACGTTGACCCCGAAGGCGATGAGTTTAGCCCAGACATCACAGAAGCGTTGGAGAAAGTATTTGAACTGGTTGGCGCAGCAATTAATAACCATTTGCACCTGCCAGCATCAGAACAAGAAGCGTCAGCGATTCAACAAGCAACTAACATGGGGAAGAGTGTTATCCCAAACGTCAATCATCAGATGATGGCAGGGATGATTCGGGTGGTGATGAGTGGTGCGGTAGCCCAAGCCAATGCCATAGCAACATTAGAAGCAAAGGTATTTCAGAGGGCGTTAGATCATAGCAGAGGTGCTGTAGCTAATTCCTTCCTTGAGCAAACACAGCACAGCACTGAATACTTGCGTTCGCTTTCTGATAACGATAAGCAAATCAATAAGCTGCTTGCTGGTTACGGTGTGGAAACAGTAGACGTTGATGCCTTTTTGAGCGAAGTAAAATCTCTT
>JBGTMK010000303.1:0-6964 GCA_041743605.1 Nostoc sp. | reverse complement strand
CGCCGGTAACAAAATAACTAATTTTTAATCGCTAGAACCCTTGATTTTTAAAGCTCTTTAGGGAATGAAACAGCCCTGCTCAACCCAAGGGTATTGCGTTATAAGAAATAATTAAGAATAAACCATAAACCAAATTATGTTACAAGCGTAAATAGGCTTAAAATCCTTATCAATGACCAATGACCAATGACCAATGACCAATGACCAATGACAAATGACAAATGACCAATGACAAATAAATAAATGGCTAACCTCAATCTCCTTTCTGAATATAAAAGTTTTGGTGGCAAACTCGGTTTTTACAGTCATCACTCCTCCACCTGTAACGGTGAAATGCGCTTTTCTGTCTATCAACCACCAGAAGCAACTCAAAAACCTGTACCGATTCTCTATTTTCTCTCTGGCTTAACTTGCGCTGAAGAGAATTTTATGGTGAAGGCGGGGGGAGTGCAACGGTTTGCGGCTGAGTATGGTTTGATATTGGTTGCACCAGATACTAGCCCGCGTAATACTGGCATTGCAGGTGAGGATGATGACTGGGATTTTGGCACAGGTGCGGGCTTTTATGTTGATGCGACAGAAGAACCGTGGCGTCAACACTACCAAATGTATAGTTATGTCGTCCACGAATTACCTGCTTTAATTACCGCAAATTTCCCCACCCAACCAGATAAACAAGGTATTTTCGGTCATTCGATGGGAGGACATGGGGCGCTAGTTTGTGCGTTGAGAAACCCAGAACTCTACAAATCAGTATCAGCCTTTGCACCGATTACTGCACCTATGCATTGTCCTTGGGGTGAAAAGGCTTTCAGTGGTTATCTTGGTAGCAATCAAGAAAGTTGGCGTGCTTATGATGCTAGTGAATTAATCAAGAAAGTAGGATATCACAGTCCAATTCTTATTGACCAAGGGACTGCTGATAAATTTTTAGCTGAACAATTATTGCCTGAAGTATTTGAGCAAGTTTGTGCAGATGTGAACCAGCCGCTAAACTTGCGTTACCAAGAAGGCTATGACCACAGTTTTTATTTCATCGGCAGTTTTATTGAAGATCATATCCGCCATCATGCGATCGCGTTTAAAGAACTAGACCGGAAAAAAGGAATTCAGATTTGACACTTTTTTTAATTTTAATTGCACTGCTCGATAGGAGAGTGCGATCGCGAAAACCATCTCATGATCTGACTCTAGGATAAAAACGATATAACTCTGGGGCTTCATTTAGTCTCTCTTGAAACTAATATTACAGTTTTAACCTTTCATGGTATCTACCGTGACGCTCCTTAGATAATTTGTTATAATTTTGACTAACAGCGTTATAACATCATACAGCAGATTTCAACTTAGTTAAGTACAAAAATAACCTGATCGCGCTGTCGCGCACCCTCCACTTACTAAGAGTACAATTGCGGAGGGATGTACCTCATTTAACTACAAAAGGCTGTATTCCTACTTTAGTTTTCAACAACTCAAACTTGTTGAAAACAATAATTTTATTTAGAACACAAACGGTTTAGTTAAGCAAAAGCTCTAAGAGACAAACCCATAATAGAAGGTGTTGAAAAAGAATTCTGAATTCTTAGGGAGTAAGATTCCAAGTGTATTTTCCATTCGAGAACCGCTATATAAATACGCTTTTATTGTCTGCTGGAGGTTAAAGCAATGAAATTTAGTTTCAGTAAACCAAAAAGTATTTTTTGGGTAAGTTTATTTTCCAGTGCCATATTTCTTTTTCCGATTTCTGTCCTGGCTTTGACTGTCCAAGAGGTTCCTAATCCCCGCAAAGAATATGGTGGATGGGTAACTGATATGGCAGGTATCCTCAGCGAAGAAACAGAAACCCAAATCAACCAAATAATTTCTCAGTTAGAAGCGAAAAATGGCACAGAAATAGCGGTGGTAACGGTGCCAGCAACTGCCCCTGCTGCTTCTGTCAAAAAATTTGCAACGGAACTATTCAATTATTGGGAAATCGGCAAGAAAGGAACAGATAATGGGATATTGCTCTTAATTTCAGTAGGCGATCGCCGCGTAGAAATTGAGACTGGTTACGGAGTGGAAGCGATTTTGCCCGATGCCAAAGTGGGCAACATTATTAATACCCAAATCATCCCACAATTCAAAAAAGGAGATTTTGAAGGTGGTACGCTGGCGGGAGCCAAAGCAGTAGTATTTGTCTTAGAGTCTGATGGTACATCGTCTATAAATCAGCTGGAAACAGCAATTAAAAACAACGCGATGTTATGGAGCTTTGTCACTGCGGGTGGAATATTGGCAATCGGAGGTGGTGTTTATTTATTAGCACGTCCTCGGAAAATTTTTATCGGAGCAGAAGGGTATACTCGCAGAAGTAAAGGCAATTACATTTTTTTGTGTGTTGATTGCCTACAGCCGATGGAAAAAGTAGATGAAGCCAAACTTTATTCATCTCTGAGCAAATCACAAAAAACAGCACAAAAACTAGGTAGTGCTAAATTTGAGGGTTGGAGATGTGAAAATTGCAGTCAAAAGCTAACTGGTAGCGGTTTCCACATTACCGCTCAACAGTCCCATGCATCTAAATTTCGGGAATGCCCTCACTGTGAAGAATTGACTGTTATCCATACGGTGAAGACTGTTAAACCAGCTACTGAATACAGTTCGGGTATACAGCTAATTATCGATAAGTGTCACAGTTGTTCTTATCTCCACGAGAGTGAGGAAATAATTCCTCATTTGCCTCCTCCACCTCCTCCTTCCGACAGTTCATCATTTGATAGTGGGTACAGTGGAGGTAGTAGTGGTGGTGACTTTGGTGGTGGCAGTAGCGGTGGTGGTGGTGCTGGCGATAGCTGGTAAGAAAAAGGTATTCGCTCCTGCCTTTCTTTGTAACTTATGAATGTTATGAATAATCCAGAAAAAAGAATTCCAGAAGAGATTGCCCCAGAGGTGCTAGAGTTAGCCTCGCGCTACTATGCTAATCACACCCAAAGTTACTCGGCTTCTGAATTAGTAGCAGCAGGAAAAGAAGTTGATATTCCTGTTGAGTTTATTCAGCAAGCTATCCGAGATGTGCAAGTAAGGCATAAGCAACAACTTGAGGAACAAAAGCACTTGGCACAGATGCGCCAAAGATTACTGATTTTTGGTGCAGGTATGGTAACTGTATTGGCTGTCTGGACTAGCTGGACTTATAACTCTATACAAAGCAGTAGCACCAGAACTGAAGCAGCTTGGGCACAAGTAGAAAATCAACTCCAGCGACGTGCCGATTTAATCCCCAACCTTGTGAATGTGACACAAGTTTATGCCAAACAGGAAAAAGAGTTAGTCTCTTTATTAGTGCAATCACGTCAAGCTTATTTGCAAGCACCTACTCCCAATGAAAAAGCTACTGCTACGGTACAAATCAATCAAGCTATCAACCGCTTTCGCAATTATGCAGCCACCAATCCTCAATTGCAATCTAGTCAATTGTTTCTCAATCTTCAGTATGAGTTAACAGGTACTGAAAATCGCCTAGCTGTAGAGCGAATGCGTTACAATCAAGCGGTACAAGCTTATAATCAAAAAACTCAAAGTTTTCCCAACTTACTTGTAAGTAAGACTTTTCGATTTGAACGCAAGGAATTCTTTCAAGCTACAAATACTGATTTTCCTAAAATTCCAGGAGAATAAATAATCATGGGATTATTTTGCCCAATTTGGAAGGAATTTTCAATGGTTTTAACTAGCAATTCATCCCACATTAAAATCTCCGTGACTATGAGCCAGGAGAGTGTCAAGCAATGCTAGTTAATCCTTTACCCGCAAACGTACACCTCCTGGTGGGGCAAATACTATACCCCGACGCACTGGTTTAAGCGGCACTTGATCGAGTAATTCCAATGAGTATTGTGAGAGGATAGTTGCCAGCACTAGCTTCATTTCAAACAGTGCAAATGCCATACCTATACAGCGACGATTACCGCCACCAAAGGGAAAAAATTCATAAGGAGAAAACTGACGTTCCAGAAAACGTTCTGGCTGAAAAAGCTGAGGTTCTGGATAAATATCTGGACGATGATGAGTTAAATAAATACAAGGCGATATCATCATTCCCTTTGGTAAATCGTAACCCATAAATTTCATGGGAACTTTGAGAACGCGGGGGAAAGAGAAGAAAGTCACTGGAGTAATTCGCAATGTTTCTGAACAGACAGCATTTAAATAAGGTAGTTGCGTAATTGTTGTTGGATCTGCATGAGCTATATCAATAGAATTTAATTCTTGTAGTAGTTTTTCGCAGACTTCTGGAACGTAGTGAATCCAATATAATGCCCAGGCTAAAGAAATAGCTGTGGTTTCATGTCCAGCAAATAGCATGGTCATAAGCTCGTCGCGTAACTCGACATCGCTCATGGGTTGACCTTGTTCATCACGTGCAGACATTAACAAACTGAGAATATCTTCACCGTATTCAGCTTGATGGCGGCGTTCACGGATTTCTTGATAAATCAGTTCATCAAGCTGCTGTCTACGTCTAATAAACTTTCCCCAAGGACTCCACGCACCTAAATCTCTTTGCAACGACTTGAAAAATAAAAAAATAGCACTTAAAGGTGTATTAAAGGTATCCAACATCTCAGTTAAGACTTCCTTGATTTGTTGGTAACGTTCTCCTTCCTTTAATCCAAAAACAGCCCGTAAAATTACTTTTAGAGAAATATCCTGCATACTGGAACGGGCAATAAACGGTTTGCCAAGAGTCCATTGGCTAGTGACTTGCTCTGTAATTTCCCTGATTAACTCACCATAAGCCCGCATCCTTTCGCCATGAAAGGTAGGCATTAATAGTTTACGCTGTTGCAAATGGCGATCGCCATCTAGCAAAATTAATGAATTAGCCCCTACTAAGGGCTGAATTACGTAATTTCCTGAACCTGAGTCAAATAACTGAGAATCCGCCGTGAAAAGTGCTTGAATTGCTTGAGGATCGCTAATAACTATTTGTGTAGGAAAGCTAGCAAATGTAGAGGTAAATATATCACCATAGCGTTGTTGTCTTGCTTCTAGGATATCAATTGGTTGTAAAATAGCCCTTATGGTTTGCCACCAGTTATTTTTGCGGTTGCCATCTGGTAGGTTAGTAACATTTTGGTCAGATAGATTTTCTTTTAAGGTAATCATTAGTTATTATCCGTACACCTATGAAAAAGGATTAGCTTCTGTTACCACCTCTGGCAGTGGAATAAACTCTGTTTCATCTGGTACGCTAGCAAAGCGGCAGTCACGCCAATCAATTTTAGCTTGCTCTATTCGCTCTGGTCGGCTAGAGACAAAATTCCACCATTTGTAGCGTGTACCTAACGGCTCACCGCCAATAACAATACATCTAGCAGCAGCAGTAGCAGAAACCGTGATCTGCTCACCTGGCTCTAGGATAGCAAAACGATATTGCTCTATCGGTTGCTCATTAATTTTCAATCCCTCTGTGACACTGTATATTGCTCTTTGTGAATAATCAGCAGGGATAGTGAAGTGAGCATTGGCAGACAACACCCCATCTAAATAGAGAATAGGTGAGAAAACTTTCACAGGTGAGCTATGGCCAAGTATTTGTCCAGCAATAAGTTTGATGACAGTGCCATTCTCTTCCCAGGTTGGAAGAGTCTCAGCGGGATAGTGAGTAAAGCTCGGATTTGTTTCTTCGTATTCTACAGGTAGGGCAACCCAAGTTTGAATACCATGAATAGTGGCTTCATTATAACGGTCAGGATCAGGAGATCGTTCTGAATGTACAATCCCCTTTCCTGCCGTCATCCAGTTCACTGCACCCGGTTGGATTGACTGCACAGTACCCAAACTATCGCGGTGCATCAAAGCGCCATCAAATAAGTAAGTTACCGTTGCAAGATTGATATGAGGATGTGGTCGGACATCAATGCCTCTGTTGGGGGGCAAAACAGATGGGCCAAGATGATCAAAAAAGATAAATGGCCCGACCATTTGCTGATTAAGATATGGCAAACTGCGGCGGGCAATAAACCCACCCAGGTCTTTAACTTCGGGTTCAATCAATTGAAGTATTGCCATGAGTTATATAGACTAATATGAATGCTGAAATTATTATAATAGGACTTACGCACTGTACAAATTAATTATGGTGTGTATATTACGAAAATAGGTCGTTTCAGTCCTTTATTAATTGTTCTTTGATGATCGGTAAACCAGCGCTGTAGGGGCACAGCAATGCTGTGCCCCTAGGACAGATATGGTTTTTCAAGCCCTGCATGCTTTGTATTTGGCGTCAATGCGTAAGTCCTATATAACAGCCCTTTCAAGGTGGTGAGATTTAGAACGAGAATTGGTTATTTCAACCTTCAAAAAGCCCAAAATCTGAGCGAAGGATTCAAGATGGTAGCACTGAAACAACGTATCTTCGTTGGCCACCTTGAAAGGGCTAGTCCTATATAAGTATATTCACCTGAAAACAATTCAATAGTTTTTATTTATACTTTCTGTTTAGCATCTGGGGTTCTTAAGCTATAATCTGCCCTTAATTGTGCCGCATTTTCAGCGATGTCGGGAACAACTTCGATAGCTGTTAAACCTTGGGAATTAAATAGAATTTCACGATATTGTTGTGCAAATTGATGTTGAAAATAAGCAGGTGCTATTGAAAGGAGCAGTCAAATCTGTTAGAGAATTTTTAATTAAGGCAGGAATTGAAATATGATGACAAAGGACAAATGACGACCCTCACCAGTTAACTTTATTTACGCCCACTTACTTATTGAGACTTTGTAAAAAGGGAAGTTCAACGCAAAATCTGCTCAATCATCCGATTAGCTTGGGAAGCATATTGGACTTTGGACAAAAAGAAAATAGTTCGCGAGTCTCACTCGCGAATAAATGAATGATTAATCTTGTTTATAGTGACGAGCAGAAAAAAAGCATAGCCATCAGACCCCCAACAAATAGTAATATCAACTACAAAGTA
>JBGTMK010000302.1:0-11512 GCA_041743605.1 Nostoc sp. | reverse complement strand
GAAAAACGCGTTACGGCAATTACAGTAGAAGTAGGAATTCAAAATGGGACTCTGGCGATCGCGATCGCTTCTACACCTACGCTACTCAATACTCCCACAATGGCCATTCCTGGGGCAATTTATAGTCTGCTAATGTTTGTGACTGGTGCTGGTTTTACTTGGTGGGCTAATCGTCGCCAAGGCTTGTTGAAAGCATAAAGGTATTTTGCCTCATGGGTTACAAGTATTTGTATCAATTAAATTATCCAATCTTATTTCATTAATGTTTTTCGCCTCTTCACCTAAACCTATTGATGACAATCTCAAAAAGTTGGTAGATGAAATTGAAGCGCAAAGTCCTAGTTTGTCAGTTTTAGCAGCGCGTCAATTCCGTTATAGCTTACGTCAAACTCCTGTAGAACTAAATATCAAGGAACCTCGCCAGTTTAACGTCCTCGAAGAATTTATCATCCGCGCTGCTATTGAATTTCAACCTCCACCAACAGAGGATGAATTAGCCTCTGTACTTGGGCTTGATTCTGTATTTATTAAAACTACTACTGCAACTCTTCGTTCATTACAAACTTTATCACCAACATCGCCACTAACAGTTACTCCTGAAGGTCGCTCATTTTATGAAAAAGGATCTGTGCCACAGCCACCATATCCTATACAAATTAATGCTATTACAGACCCTTTAAGCGACAAGATCACTTTTCAATCTGAATCCTTAAATGAGACAGTGATAAATTTGCCTGATTTGGCGGACTTTATAACTATTGATAATACAATTGCTGATATTGCTTCTTTACCACTTGAGAAAATACAAAAAAGTATTCAAGCTTCAGGTTTAGCGCTTCATTTACCAGAAGAGGGAAAAATCGTCACTTCCTGTAAAGTGCTTGCTTCGACTCAAAAAATTTGGAGAAAGATATCACTTTTCGTTATTCTCGATGCCCTTGAAGATAAATTGAGTATTCAAATAAGAAATGGAAAGCAAATTTTAGAGTCAGCATCTAATTGGTTAGAAGTGCTACATAATGAAGGCAAAATATCTTTGCAAACATTATGCAAATTGTCAACTGAAGCCATAAATTTTGAACGTGAAACCATTCTCAAGCAGAAAAATATTGAAATAGAAGCTAAACTCGAAAATATTCGCAAAAAGGTGCTAGAAACTACCACAAAAGTCAGTGATGAAATAGATAAATCTAAAGTGCTAGGTGAAGCTGTACAGTTACGCAATGGACAAATTAGCCAAGTTTTTTCAGAAGTTTTAAATTTGGCTAAAAGTCAAGTTCTAATCTATTCTCCTTGGGTGAATCAGGCAGTCGTCAATGAAAAATTTCTCACTCTGTTACAGAAATTAGCTAATCGCGGAGTTTGGATTTTAATTGGACATGGAATTGCGCGGCGACAAGAGGATGAAGATAAACCAATTCCACCAGAAGTAGAAAAAAAACTTCGAGCGATAAAAATGCCTGATGGTTTACCATCTGTACAGGTTTTTTGGTTGGGAGATTCCCATGTTAAAGAAGTAATAGTTGATAAAGAAATCCATCTTTGCGGATCTCATAACTGGCTATCTTATCGCGGCGATTATTTACCACGAGGCGAGTCAGTTTATAAAGTTACAATTCCCCATGAAGTCCAGGAAGCTTATGAATTTCTCGCGAATCGCTTCCAAAATCACGCTCAAAATTTATGGCAAAATGCTCTAGAAAACCGCGATTATAAACTGGCTGTAGAGTCTTTATGTGTGTGGGGTGCGCTAGGTATGGAAGATATTGCACTCAAAGAGATACAGAAAAATAATTGGTTTGAACTTTTACCTGTATGGTTGAATCTAGCACTACAGGGATTAAAGTTGAAAAATTTATCAGATAATTCAGCAAGTTTTAAAACTGCACTTTCGTTGCTGAGTAAAGTTTCTCTTGAAGAGGTTTTTATTGAGCAATTGCAACAGGGATGGCGGAAAGTTATCAGCGCGATCGCAATCAACAATCCCGAAACTGCTCTAAACTTACTTAGTGATGAAGTGTGGGAACAGTTTATACGTCTCAATATTGTTCAAGAGAGTGATTCACGCAATGATTTTATTTTGTACCGTCCTTAACCCACACTAGGATATTTTTCATACTTCAATAGTAATAATTTATTGGAAGACAGCGCAGAAATATTCCATCTTGATTTCGCGGGGATTGGCAATTAAATGATTCTTAACCTTTGATTGACTGAAAGATAGATCCAGAGATTCGTCTTATTCGATACAATTTATAGGTAGAGAGAGCCGAGGAGAACAAGGTGGTCTTATTAAAAGGCTTTGAGATTGAGATGTACACTGGCACGCCTCAAGGTGAAATCGTCGGTCTCTCCGACAAAATTGTTGCCGCTTTGGGTGGGTTTATGCGGGAGCCAGATAGCCGCAACGTCGAATACATAACCCAACCATCTCCTAATTACGATAATTTATTGTGTGCCTTGCTGCGTCCCCGGCGAGAATTGCGAAACTACCTCAATCGCTTAGGCGATTACACCCTGATACCGGGGAGTACTTTATCTTTGGGTGGGAGCGATCGCTTTCTCCGTTCCGATCCAGCAAACCCATATCATGACTACATTGAGAATACCTACGGGACAAAAGTAGTTACCGCCAGCGTACACATCAATATAGGAATCAGCGATCCAGAAGTATTAATGCGGGCGTGTAGGGTGATCCGCATGGAAGCACCTCTATTTCTCGCCCTCAGCGCCTCATCTCCCTTCTTAGATGGCAAAGCTACTGGCTATCACTCCACCCGTTGGGGCGTCTTCCCACAAACACCTAGCCATGTGCCGTTATTTGCCAGCCACGCCGATCATATCCAGTGGGTGGAAGATCAACTTGTTGCCGGAACCATGCAAAACGTGCGGCATTTGTGGGCATCAGTACGGCCAAATGGCGATCGCCGTCCATACGACTTGAATCGCCTAGAATTGCGAATTTGTGATTTAGTCACAGATCCCATTGCTTTGCTAGCCATTACTGCCTTATTAGAAGCGCGTTTGTTGCAAATAATCGAAAATCCTAGTATCGATCCATTAACCCAAAGTACATTTTCTGCTGAAGAACTTGTCACCTTGACTGCTGACAACGAAGCTGCTGCTGCTGCTGGTAGTCTTGATGCTCAGTTGAAGCATTGGCAAGATGGTAGAAATATTCTAGCCAGAGATTGGATTTCTGAAATGTACCAAGATGTTTTGGCGATCGCCAAACAACGAGGCTTTAGCTGTTTCCTTTCGCCTTTGCACAAAATCCTCCGCGAAGGTAATGAAGCTCAACAGTGGTTGCAATTACACGCAGTCGGTTTTGACAGCCAACGCGTCATCACTCAGGCTATTATCGCCACCCAAGAGCGCGAAATCGAACTCGAAGACAAATTGTGTTCGTCTCTGCTGGCTTAACTTAAGAGACATTGGGCATTTTACTGAGGCTTGTCGTTGGCGCAGCCTCTTGTAGAGAAGTATTAGGCATTGAGAAAACACTTTTTTATCAAACAGAATTCAGGAATCAGGAGCCAGAATTCAGAATTGAATTCTGTGTGACTGGCGAATGAATAAGTGGGTTTAAGACCCCCACTAAATTGTTCGCGCAGCGTCTCTGAAAGAGAAGATTTAGCGGTTTACAATGAGTGCCGGGTTTGAATCCCCCACTCATTGATTCTGACTTCTGAATTCTGACTTCTGAATTCTTCAACTTCTTGCCCCCTTGTCTTCTTCATCTCCTCTTCAGACAAACGGTAGATTTTTGGGAGACACTAGCCCTAAAAGACACAAATACTTACTTCTTCTACACAAAACTTAACATTTACTGATTTTAGCCAAATATCCTCTCAGGCATTGCTCTGGGAGGGTTTGCACTTCGTTTTAAAAATCTAATCGATGGATGATGCTTGATTATTATTAACAAAACCTATGAATCACCTCTACCTTTTGGTAGATTTAACATTGACAATAGATTGTTTTATACAATACGTAAATTATACGGACAATGCCTCAGGTAGTTTTAGTTAACCCCCAAATCCCTCCTAATACAGGTAATATTGCCCGTACTTGTGCAGCGACAGGTACAGAATTGCATTTGGTGGGGCCTTTGGGATTTGAAATTAGCGATCGCTACCTCAAAAGAGCCGGTTTAGATTACTGGCCTTATGTCAAATTGCATTATCACGAATCGTTAGAAGCTTTTAAAACCGTACATCAGCAGCGTGGAGGCAGATGGTTAGGTTATACGGTTAGTGGAAATTGTAACTACGTAAGTTTTCAGTTTCAAGCTGATGATTGGCTGCTATTTGGTAGTGAAACCACGGGCTTACCACCAGCAATTCTGTCAGATTGTGATGCTACCCTTTATATTCCTATGAGCCAACCAGGGGTTAGGAGCTTGAATTTATCAGTGAGTGTAGCAATTGGTTTATTTGAAACTCGTCGTCAGTTAGGCTATTTACAATAGTTGTTTACCTTAATGTGCATAAGTATATTTACTTATGAACTGTCCAGAAATCTATTAGACGATTTATTTTTAGCAGCAAAAATTTTCTTGGTGACAGCAATAATATGTAAAAGAATATACCAAAAATTGGATTTATCCGCAAAATGTAGTGGAAGATACTTACAAACATAGGAAGGTTATTATAAGAAATTTGTATATAAAACTTGGGGTATTGCCAGATTTGAATGATAGATTTTGATGAATTTGAAACATCCTAAATTTGGGAACAAACGCGCTAAAATCCAGTCATGTCTTACATTTGAGCTATTCTGGCTCAATGAACGCCAGAAAGCAGCCTAAAAGTAGCCGATAGTTAATACGGTTGTTTTTTAGGGAATAATCAACGTAAAGTCTCGTGTTGAGAAGACGGATTGGGTAGAAATATCTTGAAGATATCTACAGCAGGGGGCATCACTTTTCCAGAAGTCGCAGGCAGCAATTTAATTCTCAGCAGCGACTGACTATGGACTTGGCAAATAGTTTGTCCAGTCCCCGCAATTGACGCAAGACAAGCGCGGACAGTGGTAAAGAGTAAAACGTCCTAAGTGGTGTTAGGAGTGGTTCGGACAAGTAAACATAGCAAATTTTAATTTTTGCTAACACATATGTGAACTTGTCTAAATCAGAGAAGCAGGTTAATCTTGCGTAAGCATCTCTGGTGAATGTGATCTTGATCTATCATTCGTTGTGATCTAAATCATTGACTAGTATCCAACTGAAAAATCGAGGTCAGTTAAGCGCTAGTGATCATAGGAGGTCGTCTTTGAAACGAGCATTAAAAAAGAGAGTAAAAGCTGTGTTGAAAAATAACCCCACCAGCGATGATGCCCCGGTAGAACTGCTAAATGTGATGAATCCAAAAGTTAACCGCCGGGTGCGGACAAAAGCCGCCATGATTGGCTTGGCAATCTCTATGGGAGCAACCAGCCTTTTGGTGACTCGACAAAGCGATCAAGCCCAAGCAGCGGTGCCAGTAGGCAGCCAAAAGGCAACCTCAGCGATTCCTGCTGTTCCTGACACTGAGGTGAAATTCGCCTCCACAAAGCTGGAGTCCCAAGCAGTCTCATCAGCGAGCGTGCCGGAAAGTCCTGTGATCGTGGAACCAACGGCAGTCTCACAAGTGCCTGGGCTTGAAGCTAAATGGCAAGTTGCCGCAAGTGGGATGTCTTTGCAAGTTCCTGCATCAGAAACATTTTCCCAAGTAACAGCGGATTATAAAAATTCCACTAACCTGAAGCCTCAAGTGGCACAGGGATTGAACAATACCTTAGCCGAAACTAGTTTCCCAACAGTCAATAATCTGTCTGACTCTAGTGTAGATGGTTTTGGTAGTACAAATGCATCACTAACTGCCGAGCCACAAACAGTGGCAACGTCAACCGCAGCTAACAGTGAAATAAATGCACAACTTAAAGCGCAACAAGAGTTCGCACTAAATCGGTTACAAGAAAAATCTAACCGTTTAAGAAAGAGTCTGGCGCAGTTGCGGTCTGGGGAAAGCAAAAATTTATCACAAGCTGAATCTGTAGAGTTGGCACAGCCGACAACTGTAGTTGAGAAGACTATATTAGCCCAGTCGGACACTTCTGACGATGCAAGCAAAGCGAACCTGATATCGAGGTTAAAACAGAAGACACAAACGAGTGCAGTTGTACCAGTACTAGCTACACCAGTACCAGTTACACCAACAGTTATTGCGTCCTCAACTCGAACTGCCTACGAAGTGAAGCCTGGAGATACACTAGCAGCGATCGCTAGCAGATACAACACTTCAGTATCAGAACTAGTTAAGGCAAATAACCTCAATAATCCCAATGAACTGCAAATTAGTCAAAAACTAGTTATTCCTGCTGTTCAAGTTGAGGCAACTGTAGCCACTAAGCCCACTTTTGTAGAGTCCAGCAAAACTCCAAAGGTCGCTACCTCCCCCGTGAATATTGGTAGTGCTAACTCATATTTACCTAGTTCACAATCACCAACTATTGCCGATAATACTAGCGTTACCGTCCCTGCACCGGTAACTATTCAGATTCAGGCAAATAGTGCAACCGACTTAGAAACAGCCCCCCCCACGGCTAGTTCTCCTGGCGTTGGTGGTGACATTCCAGTGCCAACAGCTTTTGCCGAAATGCAACAGCCTAAAACAGCAGCAAATAGGGTAGCAAGGGGAAACAGTAACAATAATGACCGTTTGCGCGGCTTACAAGCGGAAATCCAGAGGTTACAGCAGAAATATCGCGCTCAACAGTCTGGAAACTTAGTTGTACCAGAAGTAGCAGCTACCGAAACTAATAATGCTGCGATGCTCACTCCTGTTTCTACCCCTAATAATTTCCCAGTACCTAACTCTGCTGCTCGACCGAATAGTGTAGCAATACCAATTCCAGTTCCTACACCGATTCGGTCCAATTATACTGCTCAACCAATTAAGACCCAATTTCGTACTACTGTACGCCCTAACGAGCCAGTAAATCCAGAGTTCTTGCCTAGCCTCGGTTCTGCTAGTCAGTGGACTCCCCCTCGCACTCCATCTCCTACGAGGGTTGCAACGCCCCCTGCAAGAGTAAATGCCTCTGACTCTTTAGGAAAGATGCAAGGAACCACAGTTTCTCCACAGATACTACCGCCTTTGGCAGCAGTGGATCAGTATCTGCCCAGACCAATTGACGAACTTACACCTCCCCCATCTACTTCAACCTTAGCTTACACCTGGCCAGCAAAGGGCACCCTTACTTCTGGTTTTGGTATGCGCTGGGGAAGACCGCACAGGGGAATTGATATTGCTAACTCCACTGGCACGCCAGTTGTCGCCTCAGCGGAGGGGACGATAGAAAAAGCTGGTTGGAACAAAGGTGGTTACGGCATCCTTGTCGAAATCCGCCATCCTGATGGCAGCATGACTCGCTATGCTCATAACAGCAAGCTTCTGGTGCAACCTGGTCAGCAGGTGAATCAAGGAGAAACAATTGCTTTAATGGGTAGCACTGGTTTCAGTACTGGGCCACACACCCACTTTGAAATCCATAAATCAGGCAAGGGTGCTGTTAACCCAATAGCTATGCTACCGGATCGCCTGTAAATCTTGGCTGTCTGTAACTAAATTATTGCCTTGTTAGTTGAGGGAGGTAAACTCCCTCTTTTGCTTTCTGTTACCACTCACTGATGACTTCAATTTCCTCACGGCAATTTAAGAAAATGAGTGAACGCAGGAGCGTGTCGGAAAAACTTGCGATATTTTCGTAGTCGTGGGATGAGTTAACCAAGATGAAAAACTCCATCCCACAAGTGAGGTGGAGTTTCCCGTCGCTTTCAATGAAAGTTCTAACAAAATTGCAAAAGGGCTAGTATTAAGCAAATTTGTATGCTATATTAATTAATGATTTGAATAAATATGGCTCAGTAGCTCAGTTGGTTAGAGCACGGGACTCATAAGCCTGGGGTCGTTGGTTCAACTCCGACCTGAGCCACTTTAAAAGAATGATTATATAAGGGTTTCAGCTCCTAGTCATCTGTAGTTCTAGAGGGCTGAATATCTGTTTTAACCCCCTTTTGACTATTTTTTGACTATGGTCTACAAACCCTAAATAGTCAAGGATAGTCAGTGAAGATTGGAATTGAAACCCTTGAAGGTCGTCTTAGATTAAGATTTCCTAGAGCTTTGTTTGCTGGTAATCAGAAATACTTATCTTTAAATCTGGCTGACACTGCTGAAAATAGAGTGGTTGCTGAGATGAAAGCAAGGCAGATAGAGCTAGATGCCATAGCTGGCTATTTTGACCCTACTCTGGCTAAATACAAACCTCACTATGAGTCTGCCAAGAAGGAAAAAACATACACTTTACTGGAATTGTGGGGTGAGTATGTTCAATTTAAAGCTGGTCAAGTAGAAGAGTCTACTGTTTTGAGGGATTACTCACTAATAGAAAAAAGAATTAAAGCACTACCTACTAGCAACATTAAAGATGCACTCCTCATTAGGAATCATTTACTGAGTACTTATTCTGCTGAAACAGCTAAACGCACTCTTAAACAAATGAATGCTTGTTGTAATTGGGCTACCCTATCTAAGCTAATAGAAAGTAATCCCTTCAAAGATTTAGCTAAAAGTATTAAGACCAAGAGAAAAGATAGCACTATACTCACCTTTAACAGAGAGGAAATAAGTATTATTGTTGATGCTTTTATTAGCAATAAATATTGTCCTAAGTATTCACCACTGCCTCATTCATATTATGCCAATTATGTTCGTCTATTATTTCTCTCAGGCTGTAGACCTGAAGAAGCTGTAGCGCTGAAATGGAAACATATTAGTTCAACACATATCACATTTGCTGAAGCTGTACCCTCTGATGTAAGGGTGAGGAAGGATACTAAAACTCACCAAATAAGATTATTCCCGATTAATAATCAGCTAAAAGAACTCTTAAATTCTATTGGGTATGGAGGAGGGGAAACATTATTGTTTTGTTCACGCAATGGGAGAGAGCTAAACAGCCATAACTTTTTAAATAGAGTTTGGAAGCCTATATTAACTAAATTAGTGAATGATGCTCTGATCAGGTATTACCTGCCTCAATATAACTGTCGTCACACTTTTATCACCCTATGTTTGGAAGCAGGTATTAGTGTTAAACAAGTTGCTGACATGGTGGGTAATTCTCCTGAAGTAATCTACAAGCATTATTCAGGAATAATCAAACAACTTGAAGTACCAGAAATATTTTAAACATCAATCAACTAAGGAGTCCCTATGGAAGTGAACCTTCCTGCTTTAATAAAATATTTGAATTTACTTTGTGAATTAGAAGATGGAGATGAAATTTTTATTGATGGGTATACTGTCAAGCGAGAAGGTAATAAAATTTGGCAACATATTTTTGATTATGATGAAGAAGATGAAATTGATGAAGAAATTATAGAAGGTGAAGAGGATAAAGAAGACTAAATTAGAAAAATAATAACCTCATGAGTTAGCTAATCTTGTAGTTGGCTCATCAGGTTATTGGTTGTGAAAAGGGTAATGTTAGTTAGCTTATTGTCAGAAGTCTAATACTTTTTATCCTTCTTAAGAAAAGACTTAAGTTTTTTTACTGGATTGTGCCCAGTGGGATTTTCTCTACCTTTAACTACATTTATATCCCCATAAGGTTTTGAACTGTCAGCATCATTTATTTTCTTTTCTTCAACTAATGAGGTAGCCTCTTCTATATCACTTTCAATTTCAATACCAAGTAGTCTTTGTATTTCAAAAAATATACATTTATTTTCTATAGTTTCCAACTTTCCTTCAAAAGATTCTATAAATTTATTCTTATCTAAAATATGTGTTTGGTCTTTCCAGTTATACCCATCGATTAAACCTATTTCCACTATATGAGCCAGAATTTTTTTATTTAATTGGTTAAGAGATTCCTTGAATTTATCATTGTCCTTGGTTAAAAGTTTTTCACATGCAAGCTGGTGGATAGATTGTAATGATTCATGAATCACATAGAAATATTGAATCGCCTGTATTCTAGCTTCCTTATCAGTCATGATCACACCTGGTTAAGTACTTACCTACGCTAAAGCATCATTTAGCTTATGTATGTGATAGAAGTCACCCCCAGTGCGATCGCCCTACTAATGATTACTATATGGTAGTAGAGGGGGTTTCATTCTGGGGGCATAGAGATTATAGAGTTTACTGTAAACCAAGGTTATAGAAAACATTAACTATAACTAATGTTAAATGTAACCCAAGCTTACTGTAAATCAAGTATAAGTTAGCTTGAGTTACTCATAACTATGCTTTCTATAACTCAAGTAGTGGCCAACCTTTTTTATCTTCTTCTTTAACAGAAAAGGTTGGCCAGCACTCAACTAACCTTATACTGCTAGAATGGCAAACCTACCATCTCTCCTTTTTTAGCAAAGTTCTCTTCCTTAGCTTTCAGAATCTTATTCATCATCTCAACTGAACTTAAGTCAAGATAGTATTTTCTAACTCTAATCTTCTCATCCGCATCTACATCTGGATAAACACCACCACACCAGCTATTAACTAAGACATCCCCTTTCCTTACACTCACTCTTTTATCTATAGTGGCCAACCCTAAAGTATTTAGGACTGCTTGAATAAACTGGAATGGTTTCTCTTCTACATCC
Organism: Nostoc sp.; assembly: GCA_041743605.1. Classification (GTDB taxonomy): domain Bacteria; phylum Cyanobacteriota; class Cyanobacteriia; order Cyanobacteriales; family Nostocaceae; genus Nostoc. The sequence goes on along the minus strand of JBGTMK010000302.1, from coordinate 855 downwards.
TTAGGAACTGATACACCTAGTAATTCCTTAAATTCAACAGCATTCTGAGTAAACCATTTATGGTTAGCCAAGTGAGGATTCCCTTTTCTCTCTAAGCGGAAAGCTTTTAGTTCCTCACCCTTTAATGAACCATCATAGTTAACTATGTTTAAAAACTCTCTGATTAAGTTAACCGTCTTGACCCTATACTTACGTTCAGAAGGAGCCTTTAGTAAATCCTTTTCATCTTGAATAGCCAAGTCTTCTAAACTTCTACTCAACCAACTTTGGAACTTAACTGCATTAAACATCTTACTCTCATGTCTAACTGCCTCAGGTAGATACTCAACTAAACCGCCAACCATTTCAAGTAACTTATATCTCTTAATTGAATTAGTTTCCTCCGTAGATAAAAGAGATGGGTCAAGCTTTAGAATAAATAATCTATCTGAATCAATGACAGGGGCATTAAGAATAGCTTGATGTTTAAATTCTCTATTCTGCTGCTTGATTACTTTACTAGCCTGCTTCATAGCTTCTGATTGTCTAACTTCATCCTCACTTACCGCATGTGATACAACTCTACCTTCCTTATTAGCAGCTTCAAGGAATGAAGAATGTAAATCATTAAGGGATTTATTTTGTATAGCTTGTAGTTGACAAAACATCTTCATGTAAGCAGAGTCTTTAACCTTATATATCCCAGTTGCAATATCAAAATCCCAAGCCCAAACATCTCCATTTCTTGCCTCTGCTAACGCCTGGTTAACTGTACCAGTCCAACCAGTACCAAAAGCAACTCTCTCTTTATTAGATAGTATCTGTTTCCAATCAGTAAGTTCACTACTTTTACTTGTAGTAACCCAGAACTTAACT
>JBGTMK010000301.1:0-5825 GCA_041743605.1 Nostoc sp. | reverse complement strand
GACACAAGAGAGATTTTGCCCTGACACAAAAATAGCATGAGTCAAAAACGTCCAAATTTCATCAAAGTCAACAGCCTACACAGTAGCCCCTAATCGTAATTTTCTCCACTCTGTTTTTTGAAAAAATTAGATCGTTCCGCTCCGCTACACTCAAAAAGGGTAAAGAAAAGAAGGGTAGAGGGCAAAAGAGCTAAAGTATAAAGGGCTACTGAAGAGTCCTCCCGCCAGCGCACACAATACGAAAACCAATATAGTAGTTGCGGTTGTCGATGAGCCTGCTGTCGGGGCGAAACGCGGAGCGGCAGTATCGAGGATTGTCGATCCAGGAACCACCCCGCAGTATCCGACTTTGATTATCATTATCTATCCATGCACTTCCATCACTAGGCGCTCCTTCATAGCTGTCATGCCAAGTATCTTGGCACCACTCAAAGACATTCCCGTGCATATCGTATAATCCAAAGGCGTTGGGTGGAAAACTTCCTACTTCTGTTGTTTGTTGACAACATTTTCCTTGTGGCTCAGAAGCGTAGGTGTAATTCCCATCGTAGTTAGCTAACTCAGTTGTAATGGTTTCGCCGAAGTGAAATGGTGTCGTTGTTCCTGCACGACAGGCGTATTCCCACTCTGCTTCACTAGGTAGGCGATATTTGCGCCGAGTTTTTTGACTCAGCTTTTTGCAAAAGTCTATTGCATTATTCCAGGACACTTTCTCTACAGGACGTTTTAGTCCATTGAAGTTGGACGGATTGCTACCCATTATTTTCTCGTACTGTTCCTGAGTCACTTCAAACTTGCCCATAAAAAAAGCAGGCACATTTACAGAATGCTGTGGTTCTTCATTTTTGCTTCGACCATTTTCATCTGGTGGCGAACCCATCTTAAATGAACCAGCAAGAATCTCAACCATCTCCAGAGTTATGCCATTACCTAAGTCCTCCTTAAAGAACTTAGCTTGCTTGTTAGGATCTCGTTTAATTACCTGTCCGTTTTTATCTACCGTTACCGTTTCAAACTTAAAAGAATCAAGTGTCGGTGATTGACCCTTAAAAATTTCACCACCTGCTACTGCTGTCACTAAACCTACGCTTCCAAAGCCAGCCCACTTCAAAAACTTTTGTCGGCTTATTCGCTCTTGAGTTGGTTGAGTGGTTAGCTCTTGAGTCGGTTGAGTCAGTTGAGTACGGCTTGGCTGCTGAATATACTGCTGTAATTTTTGTTGTTTTTCTGCTTCCTCTCGCTGCCGTTGTTTCTCTGCCTCCTGCTGCTTTAGTCGTACAGCTTCTTGTTGTTCTGTCTCTTGTTGCTGTCTAATTCTCTCTTGATGTTTCCGGTCTTCTGCTTCTGAAGATGATTGGATAATAATTGTTTCGATCGCAGAAATATCTGCATCATTTAGTTCTAAAATTCGTTGAAAGCGCTGAAGTTCTTCACGAGTAGCATCACTCAGAGGATATTCAAACTGTATCGATTCTCTAAACACCTCTTCATACTGCTGAAGCTTTTGCCGATGTTCCTCGATCGCAGCAATAATTCGATTTTCAATTGCAGTTACATTCCGAGCAGTCAGATTCAACGCTTGATGACGTTGCGTTAGTTGAGAGCGTTTGAAAGCACTGAGGGGATATTCTTGCTGAGTAGCCTCTGTAAACTCCTGCTCATATTGCCGCAAGTTTGCTTGATGCGTTTCAATCTCCGCATTAATCCGCTTCTCGATCGCACTCACATCTCCCTCATTCAACCCCAACGTCTGCCAAGTTTCCTGCAATTGCTTCCGTGTCACATCATCAGGATAATGCTGGCGCTGCGTCGCCTTCACAAATGCCTGTTCGTACTGCTGGAGTTTTTGATGATAGGTTTCAATCTGTGTTGTGATTTGCGCTTCAATTGGTGCAACATCTACATCTGTCAATCCCAAGCGCTGCTGCTGTTGGCGTAAGTTAGTCCGGGTTGCCTCACTGAGAGGATATTCTTGCTGCGTGGCAGTAAAAAACAGCCGTTGGTAGTCTTGGAGTTTTTGGTGATATGCCTCTACCTCAGCCGTAATCTGAAATTCTATCGCCGCAATATCTCCATTCGTAAGTTCTAATTGCTGCTGGGTTTGCAGTAAGCGATCGCGGCTTGTTGCACTCAGGGGAAACTCTTGTCGCAGTGCCGTTGTAAACGCTTGCTGATATGTTTGCAGGTTTTGCTGATGTGTCTTAAACCGTGCAGTCACTAGTGCCTCAATCGGCATCGTGTCCTCATTCCGCAGCCCCAAAATTTGCTGGAGATTTTGCAGATCATGGCGATCGCTATCGGTAATTCTCTCATCTCGCTCCAGTAGTTCAGTGAATACCTGCTGATACTGCTGGAGTTTTTCGCGGAACTCGTTGCGGTACGGTTCCAACACCTCATCCTCGATCGCCTTCGCTTCAGTTGTTTCCAATCCCAAGCGAGTCCTCTGATAATCTAATGTCCGACGACCAACAAGAGAAATTTCGCCTCGATGAATAAATCTCGCTACCTCTTTACGGTATCGCTGTCTAGGATCACCCGGAGCCACCTTTGACAGTCGAATCTTAAAGCCTTCTCGAATTGCATAGATTTCCGGCTTCATCGCAGGTTGAACTTCTCGCACTTTCTGACTGGCATATTCATGGAGTTCATCGATGGAGATAAACTCATCTTGATCGCGATCGGCTTCTCCCGACTTGATACCTTCAACCAAAAAACGAGTGTAAATCGATAAATCTTGCCCCTCTTGTTCAAAGGAATATTGAGTCGAAGTAGAAGAAGTCAATACGGCTCGTCCTTCACCGCCTAACTGCTCCCGGATGTCAATCGTGCCGTTATCTTTGGCAGACATCCCCTCAGCAAACGCGCCACTAAAGCAGCTATCTAGGATCACCACCTGCCGCCGGGAGCGGCTTTCGCTCATGCGATCGTGAATAAAATTGGCAGACACCGACGTTGAGCGAATCAATTTTTTACTAGTGTTGCTAGTCGCCAGATACAGCCTACCGCGATCGTCTGTCATGCCGTGTCCTGAAAAGTACAGCAACAGCAAATCATCTTTGTGCCGTCCAGAGAATAGCGTTTCGATCGCCATTTCTACAACTTGTCGCTCAGGATTTTTTAGCAGGGTAATATCTGACGTGGCAAATCCGCCCATCTCTGGATGCAGCAGTACCTCGCACACTGCTTCCACATCTCTAACTGCACTGGGCAAAGGGTTCAGCCCTGGCTCATACTCACTGACCCCAATCAGCAACGCTACCTTCGCCATTTAACTCACCTATGCTGCGATCAAATCCGATGCGGCTTTAATCTCTGTGTTGTTTCCCTTATACCAAGCTTTAGAATATCACCTCTATCAACCGGACTAGTAGTCTGTCAAGAACTAATTTACGGATAAATGCCCTGTAGAGACGACGATTTATCGCGTCTCTCTAACTTTATCAAGCGTAGGCGTAGCCAGTCCTAGACATCGCTAATTCAAAGGATAAAATTCTACCTATTTATGTCATAAAAATCTAGGCGGCTACTGTATCATTATCTAACCACGATTTAGTATATTTTTTTGGCATCTATAATTTTCCCTCTTAGCTGTTATGACCCTCCGCCCTGATTCTAGCCTTAGCTTGGTTTCTCCCAGCATTAGCGATGTTTGCCAACAAGTCGCCCCTTTAAAACTGGGAATTATGGCTTCTGGGAATGGCAGCAATTTTGATGTAGTTGCTCAAGCTATCCAAGATGGACAGCTAAATGCCCAAATTCAAGTTTTAATTTACAATAACCCCTCGGCGAAAGCAGCTGTAAGAGCAGCTAATAGAGGTGTAGAAGCTGTTTTATTAAATCACCGCAAATATCAAAGCCGAGAAGAGTTTGATGAGAAAATTGTGCAGACATTGCGGCACTATGATGTGGAATGGGTAATTTTGGCCGGTTGGATGCGATTATTAACGTCAGTTTTCATGGATGCCTTTCCTGACAAAATTATTAATATCCATCCTAGTTTGTTACCTAGTTTCAAGGGAATCCATGCTGTAGAACAAGCCTTGGCATCTGGGGTAAAAATCACTGGCTGTACAGCGCACATAGCTTGTTTAGAAATGGACAGTGGCCCAATCTTGATGCAAGCCGCAGTACCAGTTTTGCCGGATGATACAGCAGAAACACTCCACGCCAGGATTCAAGTTCAGGAACATCGAATTTTACCATTAGCGATCGCTATAGCAGCTTCTTCTTAAAAACACATGGGGAGTAGGCAGAAAGAATAAATCAGTAGGGGATTCGACCCCTACTGATTTAGAACCACTGAACGAGAGTTCAGTGGGGGTCTTAAACCCTTGCTCCAGAGGGTCGCGGCAGGAAACAGATAGCTTGCGGAGTGCGAGTCAGACGCTCCTGCGTCGCTAACGCTGCGCTATCGAGCGTCGCGCAGTTTTCCTCCTGCAAGAACTGCCCTCTGCCTTCCTCGACAAAATCCCCACGGAAAGAAATATTAACTATGAAAAACTCTATCCACGAGAGAGCAGGGGAGCAGGGGAGCAGGGGAGAAATTGCAGTAAGTTTTTCCCCTCTGCCCCTTGTGCTTCTTGTGCCCAATGCCCCATACCCAATTTAAGGACAAAACAACGTGTCACGCGTATCTCGTCCTGTAATGGGATTAGTCCCTTTGGCAAGTTTGCACAATTTTTTTTGCTCATCGGAACGCAGCAGCGTATCGGTAAAATCTGCCCCGTCAATGATTGCACCGTCAAATCTGGCGTTAGCAGCAAAAGCACCCTCCAACAGTGCATTTGTCAAATTTGCTCTGACTAAACGAGCCGAGTCTAAAGTGGCATTTCTCAAGTCAGAACCCTCCAAATTAGCAGACTCTAAATTTGCTGCAAAGAAGCTGACACCGTTCAAATTAGCATGGCTGAAGTTGCTCTGGCGAAGATTAGCTTTGGTAAAGCTGGAGTCTGTTAAATCACGTCCTGAGAAATCAGCCTCAACCAAAATCTCTTTGTTGTATTCAAGTGCCAAAGCTGTTGAAGCAAAACCGACCGTTGCAGTGATGACAATTATTCCCCAGAGGAATAAGCTGAGTATACTTGCCCAAATTCGATGGTCTGTTTTACGCTTCAATTCCAACTTTGTTCGGGATGAGTCGAGTTTAGAACCCGTTGTGCGTAGGCGTAGCCCGCCGCAGGCATCGCTTAACCTAGAATTCGTAGAATTCATGATATTTTTAGTCAATGGCTAACCTTCCTCCATCCCATTATCCAGATATTGGTCATTTAGGAGAAGACCTAGTAGCCCAATGGTTGCAATCTACAGGTTGGATAATTCTCCATCGTCGCTTTTCTAGCCGCTGGGGAGAAATTGATATCATCGCTCAATATGATGGACGAACTGAGGAAAAACTCCTTACTCAGGACTCCTTACGGGCTAAACGCCCCGCTACCGCTAACAGCACTCAGCACTCATTATTGGCATTTGTTGAAGTCAAAACCCGGAGTTCAGGTAGTTGGGATGCTGGGGGAAGAGGCGCAATCACCACACAAAAGCAAGCAAAAATTTGGCGTACAGCTGGAATATTTTTAGCCCAGTATCCTGAGAAGGCAGATTATTCTTGTAGATTTGATGTTGCTATTGTCTACTGTCAAAGAATATCAAAAAATCTGACTGGGGTTACAGCAAGCCAGGAAGCTCTAGCTACTTCATCAGTAGCCGGATATAAGTTTAAGCTGCAAGAATACATTCCGGCAGCTTTCGACTCTTTAATTGATAATGGTTAATAGGTAATGGATAAGATATCTTCATTACCAATGACCAATAATTTGGTAGTGGCGTTA
>JBGTMK010000300.1:0-6996 GCA_041743605.1 Nostoc sp. | reverse complement strand
GTTGACCAAGTAAAGGAGTTACCACACTCCGCCATGACTATCGCATTGCTACCTTCAACAATGATCTTTTGAATTGCTGCCATCAATACTTCTGGCCGCACTGGATAATCTACATCTGGTGCAGGTTCAATGGCTTTGTGTTCTGGACGAGGTAACGACAAAGTTGTGGAATGAGGAGCATCTGGTAATTGCTGCAACAACTCTTCCACAAAAGCTTTGATGTCAGACCGAACCCCGAAAGTTTCAACTTGTGGATACGCAACACCCGGCACTTCGGGATCAATATCGACATGGACAAAACCTCCTTTGGGAACTAGCGCCGAACTCCAAAAGGAAGTCGGTTCACCAAGACGGGTTCCTAATACGAGTGTGCGTAGTGGAGGTTGTTCTTCCATATAAGTTAAGACGGAAGCATGACCGCCTAAACCTGTAACACCCACAAATTGCGGATGATCTTCAGGGAATATACCTTTACCACGGGGTGAGCAGATAACGGCGGCTCCGGTTTTTTCAGCGAGTTGAAGGATTTCGGCTGCTGCGTCACGCGCACCGAAACCAATCCAGATGGCAAAGGGGCCTGATGATAATAACTCTACCGATTTAGCGATCGCTTCTTTGGAAGCAGTCATCGGAAAGGGAGAAATATCTAGTTGAGGTAAAGCTATATCTTCAACTAAACTTGTCTGCACAGCTGTAGGAATACTCAAATGGGCGACAAATCCGCCTGGTTGCGCCAAAGCCAGAGCCAGTTTACGAAAAATCTGCGGTAATTGAGCCGCAGATTCAATAGTGATGGCATAGTTGAATAGCGCTCCTGGGGTAAATATTCCCCCACTGGGTAATGTATAAGTGCTGGTTTCTTGAATTGCCCAACGTCCACGCTGCGGTGCTGAGGTGCAAGCTGACAGCAAAATTACCTTTGCACCTTCCCCACGAGCCGCAAATAATCCGGTCAGTGCATTAGTGATTCCCGGCCCGGCTGTGGTAAAAACTACCGTGGGGCGATTATTGGCAAAGTATGCTTCGGTAGCTGCAAATGCTGCTCCAGCTTCATGGCGGAAGTTCAACACTTCTATACTGCTATTGGATAGCGCACCCCAAAGGCTGGCCATTGCACCACCGGCGACACCAAAAGCGTAGCCTACTCCCAAATTTTCCAACATCTGAGCGATCGCATCGGCAACTGAAAGCGTTGGGGGTGTTTCGTCATTTAAAAAAGGCTGAATTCCCCCATTTTTCTCCGATTCATCAAGCTGACGCGAAACGTCAGATACAGATTCTACATACCTGTTTGCTGGAAATTCTTTGTATGGCTCAGTGGTGATGATAGAAGGGTTTGAACCAGTATAGTTTTGACTCATGGTTTCACTTAATTACATAAAGTTACACAAAGGCTTTTCAGTTTACAATCACAGCGCTAGAAATATTTAATACAAACAACTCTGTTGTTTCTTACAGCTATGACCTAACTTGGTCGCTAGTAGAAATGGTTGATCGCTGCCGATTGATGCTTGTGAGCGCGGTACCAAAAAATTTTTACCAAAAGCAAACAACAGTTGTAGTTGTGCTTCTTGTCACCAGAATAAGGGAGACAAAGACTGTTGTGCAATCAAAAATCTTTTGATAAAGGGTGTCAAATTTTTCGCTTCTGTGGTGATGAGTACAGTACAAAAGGTAGGTTTGCGGCGAAAAACTAAATCATGTAAGGGTACATAAACTAGCAATTAACCTGAATTCAAACGTGTCTCAGAATCGTTACAAAGCTTAATATAGCTACCTTTAATGGCATCCTTTTACTTACTAAACTGTCTGGCAGGTTCTTGACTTGTGATATTTTTTGTGATTAAAGCCTAATCTGCAATGAAAAATTTTTTGATGTGGGTGTCAATTCTTTTGCTTTTATCGTGATTGCGACATTCCCAAATTAGTCACTCTGAAGATTGATATTTTGTGTAGGCGTAGCCCGCCGTAGGCATCGCAACAGCAGCACATTACCAAATTTACAATAGGAAATTTTTTGATTTAATTGCCAATTCTTTTGCTTTAGAACTTACACAACTTTTTATCCAAATTAAAGCATTGAGTTGAACTACAACAAGTTTTGTGGTTTTCATGTTGCCATCAAAAACTCTTTGAGTCAATTGTTTGTAACGATAAATACATCGTTTATTAACTTTTTTATGCGTCCTTTGATAGATGACTAAAATATTTAGTCCGTAAATGCTTTAAATAGTAATTTGTACTACTTGCAGCATAATTTTTGTACTTAGTATAAAGCATTGTTTCTTTATGGCAAAACAAACGCAAGAATATACGTATTGTTTTAATACAAATGTACTTCTTGCGACAGATGACTAAGCATATTCTTCTATAGTTAAATCCCTAAGAGAGTAGGTTAAGATAAATTAAGAAAATAAATTGATGAGTGAAATTTGTCCATTTAAGCCAAGCACTGCAAATTCATTTATGTTGAAAATCAAATGACTCTACAGTAGTAGTACAGCGCGGCGGAAATCTAGCTACTATCTCAACTAACCAGACAAGTTGCTCAAAGCAACTGGTTAAAGATAGGAAACTTCCGCCACACAGCACTAGTACCGCAAGGCGGAAGTCAAAAGTCAAAAGATTGATATATCAAGGCTTGTACCTATTTGAAATGGTAAGTTTATTTACGCTGCGTTGTACTAGTAGTTCGCTAAAATCCTTGGCGAGGGAAAAATTAAAGGATAAAAAATATCCTTTAATTTTTCCCCAGTCAAAACCCAGCAATTTTAGGTTGAGGAACCATTCGTTGGCTCTAATACAGGGCTAGTTTAAATTTAAAATATAGCCATTTTCAATCTGGTGAGGTACAGGTATGCAAATAGACATAACCCCCTAACCCCTTTCCCGAAGCGGGAAGGGGAAACAATTCAAAGCCTCTCTTCTTTTAGGAGAGAGGAATGGAAGTGAGGTCAAAATTGTACTTCACGTTTGTCGAGAACCGCTATATCTTTGCTACTTCTAGATTTAGAGTTTTGAACTCTTATCTAATAAGGTTTATTGACCAATCTAAACTTGATTTGTCTACAGTTTACGCTGCTATAAAAAGCTGTTTGAGTCGATAGTAATTTATTTAAATAATTTAGTTTTTTTTAGGAAAGTTTGGTTTAATATTCACATTTTGCTGGTATGATAAGTTTTGTTAACACAGCTAGTAACATTTTTTAATTTACTAACTAATTTCATTTTTTAGCAACAAAAGAATGCACCAAAGATTTTAATAAGTTAGGACTATTAACTCATTAATGGCTACGGTGCTGATTGATTACCAGGAGTAAGTAGGAATATGAATTCTGGCGAATATACACTAGCTAGATCAAACAATCAATTGGCACTACAAACTGAAGTAGAAATGAAGTTTGCTCACTTCCTGATAAATCATGCTGTAGATGCTGCTTTCTGTTTAGGAGCAAACGCGCAGTTTCTTTACGTCAACGATGCCACTTGTCTGATGACTGGGTATTCCCGTGAAGAATTACTTTCCATGAGGCTGCATGATATAGACGTAGACTTTTCTCTGCACAATTGGTCAGATATTTACTCGCAGGGTTCTCTTATCTTTAAATCTCGCTATCGGACAAAAGGAGGGCGGATATTTTTAGTAGAAATATCCATGAGCTATGTAAAACAACAAGATATGGAATTTGGCTGTGCTTTTGCTCGTGAGAAAAATGATGAAATAGTAGAACTGAGCGTACAAAAGTGGACTGATGAATTAAGGGATGCCAAAGACAATTTACAACAAGAATTTTCTCAACTCAAGGCAAAAGAAGTAGAACTAGAAGCATCTCTTTCGTTACTTCGTTCTACTCTCGAATCTACTGCTATTGGTATTGTTGCAGTTAATTTTGAGGGAGATATTCTGAGCTTGAATCAGAAATTTGTAGAGATGTGGCAGATTCCAGAGTCTCTAATACTATCTAATAAATGCCCTCGATGCAAAGCATTTTTTGAGAATCAACTTAAAGATCCACAAGCTTTTGGTCGGCTGATTTGGGAAGTGTCTAGCCAATCTGATTTCGAGAGCTACGACATTCTAGAACTGAAAGATGGGAGAGTTTTTGCACATTATTCTAAACCTCAGTTGCTTGAAGGCAAAATTATTGGGAGAGTGTGGAGTATTTGGGATATTACTGAATCGAAACAGACTGAAGAAGCATTACGATTAAACGCAACTAGATTTCGGACTTTAGCAGAAACAACAGATACTAGCACTTTTCTGATTCAAGGAACGCGACTTTGCTATATCAATCCGGCAGTAGAGCAACTCACTGGCTATACAAAAGAGGAACTGCTAACAGGTTTTGATCTTCGCCGACTGATTAAGAGCAAAAAACACAGGCAGATACGTAAGCAGGGTGAAGCAGCTAACTTTGAATACCAGGAGATGAATATTCTGACAAAAAACGGCACGGAGCGCTGGCTAGCCTGTGCCGTTGCCAACCTTGATGGAGGGCTGGATTTTGGTGGGAAACCAGTAGAAATGATTGCAGGTATCGATATTACTGATTATAAATATGCAGAATTAGGTCTTAATCAAGCTTTAGAACAAGCCAAACAACTAAGTGAACTTAGAGCGCGTTTCCTTTCTACGGTTTGCCATCAATTCCGAACTCCGCTGAATATTGTTTCATTTTCTAATAGTTTACTTAAGGAAGAAGTAGACAAACGTACACAAAAGAAAATCCAACCACTACTCGACCATATTCAAAAAGCTACTGAACAACTGAGCCTGATGTTAGATGATATTTTGTTCTTCTCTAAAGCAGAAGCAGCAAAATTAAACTTTGAACCAAAACCGCTTGAACTAGTTCAGTTCTGTGATGATTTAGTTGCACAAATGCAGATGACTGTTAGCCAAAACCCAATCAACTTTATAAGTCCAGAGAACTCTCTAACAGCCAACATAGATAAAAAGTTGTTAGAACCTATATTGAAGAATTTACTCGATAATGCAATTAAGTATTCTTCTTCAAAAATGGCAATTGAATTGAAATTGTATTGTCAAAACGAAAAATTATTTTTTCAGGTCAAAGATATGGGGATCGGCATTTTGGAAGTAGATCAACAACGAATATTTGAACCATTTTACCGTGGCAGTAATATTAATAATATACCTGGTACTGGACTAGGACTATCGATTCTCAAAACTCTTGTAGATTTACATCACGGTCAAGTCTCTGTAGAGAGTGAAGTTGATATGGGCACTACGTTTACTGTGATTTTGCCATTAATCAAATTAGAAACCAGTTCTGAGTTGTGAGTGTTGAAATGAAGATAGTTTTTAATCGAACATTCTTCTTCAATCACAACTTAACAATCATAATTTTCGGAACGAGGTAGTTCATTTCATCCTTATTTAGATACTCACTAAAGGGTCTAATAATTCAGCTTTTGTAAAAAGTTATGGTAGTGAAAAATGATGTATGAATCGTCAAAGAAAATTCTCGTCATTGAAGATGATACCGTTACCCGCAATCTTTACTTGAAGGGTCTTGAGGCTAAAGGTTTTGATATGATAGGTGCTGATAACGGTCGTGTTGGTATCCAACAAGCACAAAAGAGTATACCCGACTTAGTGATTTGCGATATCATGATGCCCGATATGGATGGTTATAGCGTTTTAACTACGCTACGCCAAGATCCTGTTACAGCAATTATTCCTTTCATTTTTCTAACTGGTAGTAGCACCAGATCAGATATTCGCAAAGCTATGGAATTGGGAGCAGATGACTATCTTACCAAGCCCTCGACACTAGAAGAACTGCTCAGAGCGATCGCTATTCGGTTGCAAAAGCAAGCTAATCTGCAATACTGGTGCGCTATGAAGTTCGAGAAAGCACCAAAATCAGTATTTACAGATGATACTACAGCGATCGCTGGAGGTGTTGCCGTAGCCTCTGATCAAGAAGCTCCTGATAAAGAAGCCAATATTCCTTCTAAGTCAATCTTTCCCTCCATTCCCCAATTAAAAGAGGTTTTTGACTTTATCGAAGCCCATTACCATCAAGGAATTACTTTGTGTGATGTCGCTCTTGCTGTTGGTTATTCACCTGCTTACTTAACCAACCGAGTAGCAAGGCAGACAGGAGAGACTGTAAATTGCTGGATTGTCAAACGCCGAATGGCAGGAGCGCGTTTTTTACTCCAAAATAATAATCAGACAGTCGAGAAAATAGCGAAAACATTGGGCTATCAGGATGTGTCTCATTTCTCCCGTCAATTTCGTCAACATCACGGTTTACCTCCCCAGGCTTGGCGCAAACAGCATCAGCTTGTATTGCAAGAACAAATTTTCATTTAAACTACGACTGAGATGAGGAGTAGGCTTTTGCCATAAGCGTCAGCCGAACGGGAATGGTGGATAGTGTTTAACAAGAAAAGCAGTATTCCTCCTATCTCCTGTCTCATACCTCCTCATACAAATAGTTGCGTAAACTCATATATTAAATCCACCCTGCCCTTGCGTAACATGGCTGGATCTAATCTTTCTGCAGTATTGCAAGTCATCAAGACAACTAACCGTTGCTGCATCTGAATACCAGAGTCATCAATTACACTCTGATATAAAGTGCCATCCAGCAAACTCAGAATATGTTCGGTTTTGTTATTGTATTGCGCCACCTCAGAAGCACGATTTTGCGCTAGATTATCAGCTTCGTTAATAACGATACAAATACGCTCTATGTAAGTCGGTGGGACAAAGTTAGCGATCGCATCATGATCTAAAATAAAAATTACATATCCCAAAGGTACAAGAATTTCTTTTGCAACTGCCTGTGTCCAGACTGTTTTACCAGTACCTGGTTTTCCATGTACAACAACCGCTAACTGGTTTTGATTCAGAATCGCTTGCTGTACAGAATCAGTAAAGTTTTGTATATCTGCGGGAAATGTCCGAATGGAAAATTGACTATGAACTTTACCTACACGACTTTGATATCCACTCAGCAT
>JBGTMK010000299.1:0-7226 GCA_041743605.1 Nostoc sp. | reverse complement strand
TATCGACGCTTTTGAATTCTGCTTCGTCGATGCGAGAGAAGTTCCGCAGCGACAGTACAATCTGGCGAATGCGTTCAGTACCGACTTTCATCGAAGACAACATTTTTGGCAAGTCTTCTTGCAAAAACTCCAGTTCCATGTCTTCGGCAGCAGTTTGAATTTCAGCACTAGGGTTAGGATTATATTGCTGATACAACTGCACAAATGCTAATAAATCTTGGGTATATTCCTGCACATGGACAAGGTTGCCATGAATAAAGTTGACTGGATTATTAATTTCGTGTGCGACTCCAGCAACTAATTGTCCCAGACTAGACATTTTTTCACTTTGAATAACTTGAAATTGAGTTCGCTGCAATTCCCCTAATGCATTTTTGAGTTCAGTGGTGCGTTCTTCTACTCGATCTTCTAGTTCTTCTTTGCTTTTCTCTAAGGCAGTAAAGGATTCGTGTAGTTGTCTTGCCATCTGGTTGAAAGAGTTGGACAGGGTATTAAGTTCTTGAATGCCGCTACTTTCCACTGTCTGAGCTAAATTGCCGGATGCCATCGCTTTACTTGCCCAATTCAGGCGCAAAATCGGGCGTACAATCCAATGGGAGGTAAACACGCCCATCACCGAGGCAAGAACTAATGCCCCAATACAAAGTGCGATCGTGGTGTTGGTGTTGGCGTTAATTTGCGCCATGAATGCATTTTCTGGCAAACTCACTACTACCAGCCAATCTAAGCCATACCTGTCACGCCAAGGTACAACATGAACAAAATGCCGTTTTCCTTGGAGTTCAATCTGAAAATCTGTGTCTTGGGTGACGGAGGTAAACCCATTGAAGCTTTGGAGGTGTTTGGCAACGTTCTGGATGATTGCATCAGAACTGTCAATCGCCCGCACTCGCCGGATCTCTTGATTGACGAGGATAAAAGGCTTCTCTGTACCGGAACTGGCGATTAATGTACCATCCCGCTCTAAAAGGAACACCCGCCCAGATTGACTAATATTCAAATTGCGTAAAAAATCGCTGAGTTTCAATAGATGAATATCAGAGGCAATCATTCCTAGTAAGCGATTTTGCGAATCATAGATGGGACGACTAGCAGAGGCGGCAATGTAGGGGCCTGTTGGAAAATTTGCAGTATAAATCTTTGTCCAGATCGGTTTACCGGCAGCGATGGGTTGGGTGTACCAAACTTCGTTGAAGTTGTCCCAAGTATAATGATTATTAACTTGAGTCCGATTGCCCTGATTATCTGTGGCGTAGTTGGTAGTGTTATTGGGAAGCTTGGCAGTCCAATCATCAATGGTGATCGTTTTGCCATCATAACGAGCGACTCCCATTCCCTCACCCGTCGTTAGTCCAATACCAATATAAGTCAGGTCATAGGCCTGCATCTGATCCCAGAAATACTTGCCAAGGGTTTTGCGATGCCTACGGCTGGCTCCGCCTACGCTCACATCCAATAATCCCCTGCGGATAGCATCTGCGTTGATCTGATTAAGGGTTTGCGGAATGGAAAGACGAGACTTCAAATGTTCATCCACTACCTCGCTGGTGCGATCCATCAACTGTTCTGCCAGATCGTTAACTGCTCTTTGTCCATTTTTAAAGGACAAATAACCCACTAAACTTACCGCTCCAAAAATTTGGATGACGAAGGGAATAACAAGAACAATCTGTAATGGGAACGCTTTACCAATGCTTAGATAGTGAGTCTTCATTGCTGGAAGCTGGAAGTTGTGCTAATCTGATTTGCTTCTATAGTTCCCAAGATGTCCACATATTAACCTTTGTTTAAATTTTTTTTGTCAAGCTGTAGGGTGCTACGAGCCATGATCTATACCTTGTAATACAGTACGGTTATCCCTGTTCTGTCACTCTCCGGAAACTTTTGCCATTTCTGAATTCTAGAGCTTTTGTATAGCAAGCGATGTCTACGACGGGCTACGCCTACGCGCGATTTTTTTCTAATAACAAATATAAGACCAATTTTTTTCTAAAAGTATAGCTTGTATTGAATTGCCTCATGAGGCTTCTAGCGATCGCCCTCTCGGAGAGTGACAGAACAGGGCTAATCCGTGACTGAAGATTAACTGTATCTAGCATCACTCGTGTGAGGAAGGTGTCTGAGCAGTGGCTCGCTCACACGAGTTCAAGTCACACTCAAAGAAAGGGGAATGATGCAATGTGACGAGTTGTAGCGATTTGTCGGGGACAAAGGCTTTCACTCTTAATATGGGGCTGATAACATTACTGAAATGCAAAGTAATTATGGCTACTTACACGCTAACTACCAACGGGGATAATCTTACTGGCACCGGAGGTAACGACACATTTAATGGCACTTATGATGGTGCAGTAACGGATACCTTTGGTGCTAACGATTTTCTCAATGGTGGCACAGGCATAGATACGCTCTATATTGACCATCTTCTGGATGTTGCTATCACACCGCCTGATAATCTCTGGACTAATCTGACAAATATTGAAAACGTTGTAATTAATACAACAGGTAATGGGGCACAAACCATTACTACAGGTGTTAATTTTCAAGCAGCATTCGCACCCTTGGGCGTAAAACTAACAACAGCAACATCCGGGGCTGGTGCGATTAACATTGCTATGACCACATTCACTGGTGCGGCAACACTCACAACAACATCCATAGCAGGTGCTCAAACTATTTTAACGGGTTCAGGTGCTACTACAGTGGCAGCAAGATCCGGTGCAGGGGCACTGAATATTAAAGGTGTAGGTCTTAAGACGGTCTTTGCAACCACCACCGGGGCGGGTGCACAGATTATTGGTGACGGTAGTGGTAATGGTCAAAATCTTGCCCTAGTGAGCGCCACATCCGCTGGAGGTACACAAACTATAACAAGTACCAGTACAAGTGCGGTCGTAGTGAATGCAACATCCAGTGCGGGCAAACAAATTATTACAACTGGTTCAGGTGCAGATATCATAACGGCATCAACAACAAGTGCTAATAATACAATTGATACGGGGGCAGGCAACGATAGGGTTACGATTTTGGCTACGACTTCGGGTACTTACACTGTTAATGGCGGTGCAGGGAATGATACCGTAACAGGTGGGGCAGGGAATGACAGTCTGATTGGTGGTCTCGGTAATGATATTCTGAACGGAGGGGCAGGGAATGACACTTTGATTGGTGGTCTCGGTAATGATATTCTGAACGGAGGTGCCGGTGTTGACAATATGATAGGTGGTGATGGCTCCGACGTTTATTATGTTGATATTGCTACAGATGTAGTAACCGAAACCAATGCTCTTGCCAGTACGGGTGGCATTGATACAGTGAACAGCTCTCTTGCAGCTTATACATTAGGTGCGAACTTAGAAAACCTTACCTTAACAGGTACATCTGCTATCAACGGCACAGGTAATACTCTTGCTAACCGGATTACTGGCAATACTGCATCCAACATCCTTGATGGAGGAGCAGGGAATGACACCTTGACAGGTGGTAATGGTAATGACATCTTGACAGGTGGTAGTGGTAATGACAGCTTCATCTTCACGGCTAAGACAGAAGGCATTGACACCATCACTGACTTCAGTGTGCTAGATGACACGCTGGTAGTTTCAGCATCTGGTTTTGGAGGAAGCTTGACGGCTGGAGCTGTTATCACGGCTGACCAGTTCAGGTTAGGGACGGTAGCTCTGGATGCTGGGGATCGATTTATCTATAACAGCAGCACAGGTGGGTTGCTATTTGATGCGGATGGCACAGGGGCAATTGCAGGGCTGCAAATTGCTACTCTCACGACCAAACCAAGTCTCACTAATGCTGACATTCTGGTAATTGCCTAGTGTTCCTTTGGGTGACTTCTATTGCACAATGTTGATGCCCATTAGTTGGATGCCTAAGTTAGGAGGGTGACTTAGGCATCCAACTAATAGGCCTGTATCTAGCAGTACTGCTTGCTTCATTAGACATCTCCGAAAATTAAATATGCATTACCTGAAACCCTTTGTAAGGACAATTCATGAATTGTCCCTACGCCTTTTCTGGAGATGTCTATTCTGCTAATGAACATCTGATAGAGAAATTTTACCGATATAGTTGGGTAAATTTTGGTATTTTTGGTAGTATCCATTTTATAAAAAAACCTCTCAAGCACCTTTTTGTTGATCTATTGAGGTAACAGGCAGAGGAAATGATACAGTCTACTTGGGTCAAGAGAAAGATACAGATACAGTAATTTTAGGAACCAGTGGCTTTGCTGCTATCTATGGCTTTGGTTGCAACGATCGCTTAAATGTCAGCGGCTTAAATGCCAGCTTCAGCCGGGTGGGAAATGATACGTTAATTAGTTCATGTGGTAGTTCTTTGGGAATTCTCAAAGGATATACAGGTTCAGTAAATTTAGTGTAGGAGTTGGAGTCAGCGCGATCGCCTAACTGCATAGAATATGTTAGGACTTACGAACTGAAAACCTGAAACCTAGATTCCCCCTAACCCTTGAAAAATAAGGGGTTGGGGGATTTTTGCGTGTAGTCGTATGTAACGCATTATCTTAATACAATACCTTCGCCAATTTACGAGGGTGAGATGATGATACTTTAACCATTAATTCCCATTTCTTTGAGGGTTGGCAAAAACAATCAGTACTAAAAATTCCTTTAAGGTTTCTCACAAGGTTTTTTTAACGTATTGACGGCAGGGTAAGGGTTTCAGATTCCAAACTACATTTTCATCAAACCACTTATATATGCTTAGTTTTGCCGTTTTTGCCAAAATTTATCTAGGCTCTTATTTTGGCAAAGGTATTGTTAATACAAACGCTATTGCGTTTGTATTAAGATAAAGAAATTTTACTTGCGAGTTAGGTTAAGCAGTTCTTTGGGAGAAGCAAGTAAGTCAATAGCCACGAAGTAAATTTGACCTTGAGGATCGAGTAAAAACCGCCAAGCAATATTCATCCCAACATTACCCCCAAACCAAGGAGTTTCGACCGTACCAGTAATCTTATGCTGTGTATAACCATCTTCTATGGTTTCCGAAACGCCTTTGGTTGGTTTCATCACTAACCCTTGTCCTTCATCTCTTAGGTAGGCAGTGATCGCTTCTCGACCAACAATTGGTTTTTGGAATGGTGGTTGCAGCGCACCATTGTTAGCAAATAAAGCAACAGCAGCTTCAAAGTTATCTGCATTCATCGCTTCAATGTATTTCAGCACTGTCGGTTCTGTAACTCCCTCAATAGTAAATTGGGGACTTTGGGATGTACGTGGAAACTTAAAGTTTATGACTTCTGCCTGTTTGTTATCAGCCAGAGACGGATCGAAGCCCATATTTACTACGGTATTGCGTAGTACAGTAATTTGTTGACTCTGATCGATTCTCTGAACAGCTTCTAGCACTGTTTTAACTTCAGTTGACATTTGATAACCAGCGGGCATAGGAGCGACGATACCTTCTTTCATCCACTCTCCTAACTGCCACCAGAATCCTAATTTAGCGTTGACGCCAAAGTATGCATAAGAACGGCTGATGGGAGTATCAGCATTACTCGCTAAATCTCTCATTAACTGAGTTTGTTCTTCATGAGACATCTGCTTAATGTCGTTGAATATACCTTCCATTAATTGGAGATTTGCTTTTCCGGGAGCAGCTGGAGTAATTGTACGACCTAGTTCAGCGTAGGCATACCAGAGAAATGCTAGTTGATCGTCAATGTTGAGTTTAGCAAACATTGCTGTAGTGGCTGGAACAGCATCTGCTACTTGAGTGCTAGAGAAAATATTGCGTGCGGACTCGATACTATAAGTCATGTTTATTACCTCAGAGATTTACCTATTCAGTAGTTACTTTCGGCTATATTTTGCAGCTAGGGGGATAAATCTAGGGCATTTTTCCTCGATGACACAATTATTCCTAGATATCCAAATCCTAATTATTATCATTCACTACTCTGACATCATAGTTGCTAAACGTTAACAAAAGGCTAAGATTTATCTAATGAATATCATTGAATGAAATGTATATCTACTATTTTTTAAGTTTATAGTCTAAAAAAAGTACTTTTTTTTGAAAAATATCTTTCTAAAGGAAGATATTTAATCATGTAGCATCTATCTATATAGATATATCTATCTAAGTTTTGAACTTTTCGGTAATAACAAATAGAATTTGGTAATTGCTTAAATTAGTTTTTTTAATTGTATGTGTTCCAGTAGATTTATTTCTAGCCGTAGGTTGGGCTAAATAAAGTGAAATCTGTCTAATGCAAGCCCTCGGTTCGTTAATTAGTAAGATGGAACTTACAAATTTTTGCGATCGCCGTTTAGTTACGAGATGGCTGTGTGTGGTTCAAGAAGCTGCATTGTTGCAAGGATGGAATACACTACAATTTGCGCTATGATCAAACCTTAGCGTAGGCGTAGCCCGTTGTAGACATCGCTGATAAATCATAAATCTACCTGGAATATAAATAGTTGATTATACCTAAGATTATTAAATGAGCCGGGTAAAATACATAGAACCATCTAGTTCGTGAACCTTGTTTACCATTGAATTGAAAAACAATGAGTCCTGCAAAAATTGCCCAACCTTGAAATATATTAATCATAGATAGGATTCCTAAAGTAAAAAAGTGAAAGATGCACCAGTAGAGCAACCATATTCTGGGCTTTAGTTTGTCTGTAAGGGACATCAAGAAAATTACTCCAATCCCATAAGCTCCATAAGAAAAATCCAAGCTCTCGGCAACTACTGCACACAATCCAATAATTATTGATTGCTGCCATAATTGCGGACAACGCTTTACTAAGCGCAACATCACAAGTCCAAGAACAAGCGTGTAAAGAATATTAAATGATAACCTCTGGAAAATAAAACTATAGATTGGCTGAGATATAATTGCTGTAATTAATAGCCTACTTCCATAGCGGTACACATTTTTGGTGTGTTTTTCGCCTTTCGCCAAGAGCCATGGAAAAAGGGGAAAGCTCAATCGCCCAAAAAAGTGCAAGATTAGAAACTCTGGCATTAGCAAATAGCACACATGATCCATAACCATGAACACTACTGCTAAGATTTTAATGTTAAAAGCTGAAACTTTAATCACAACGTTACAGTTACCTTATTAGATTCCTTAATATAAAATATCTAAAATTTTATTTATTTAATATAAGAGTTATTCAAAATCCTAGCAATTTGATAACATTAACAAAAAGGGCAATATCTACGAAGGGCTGTTTAGT
>JBGTMK010000298.1:0-2951 GCA_041743605.1 Nostoc sp. | reverse complement strand
CAGCATAGCTTCAGCTCCCGCGTTGCCTAAGCCACCAACTGCATCACTAGCAGGACGAAAACTTTCAACACGCAGCGTCGTAGCTTCAAATCCAAAGAAAAATAACGTTTCTTCTGTACCAAAAAAAGTCAATCCTACCTTGACTTCAGTCTTACCTAGAGTTTTGCCTCAAGTTGTCCCCAACCCTACTTTAGTTTCTGTATTGCCACCGCCAGCACAACCTGAATTAGCAAAGGCAGTAGTTGTGACTGGTGTAGTTCTAATTAGTAAGCAACCCCAGGCAATTATCAAAGTACCAGATGAGCCGACAAGTCGCTATGTACAGGCGGGACAGCGATTAGCAAATGGCGTACTAATTAAACGTATTGAAATGAATCAGGGTTACAACCCCATCGTGATTTTAGAACAATATGGTATTGAAGTTGCCAAAATGGTAGGGGAAGGGGCTGTCACCTCAACGCCATCAGCTGTATCTGCTACCGGCAATCCTATTTCAGTGACAACACCTCCCCAAAATTCTTTTAATGTCGGAGCTTCATAAAGATGGAGACTAAGGAAAAAATTGAATTCGCTGGTTTACCTTTAGCTGTCTATAGGGAAATAGCAGCTCATTTACGTCAAGTCGAAGGGGTGGAAGTGGATTTAATTCCCCAGTCATCCCAACAGTTTGATTACAATCAAAGTCAAATTGCTGGTTTGAGCTTCTCGTGGACAGCAAACTCTGGTTCAGAAAGTCGGCAACGAGTTAACCAGATTTTGGCTTACTATCAAAATCGCTATCTAAATCTTATTTGATTTGTGAAAATCGAAAGCCTCAGATTCTCAAATTCTTAGAGACACATCTGGCGATAGGAGGTAAGACCCCTTAAAGACAAGAGCCGTTTCACAAACACATATCCCATACCCAGAAACTCCACCCACAAGGGGATGGAGTTTTTTATTTTTTAACCTATTGGCGTAATTCGCCATCCCTCTACAGGGCTACGGTGTACACACAAGTCGAAAAAAATTCGATTTCTCATTTCTCTTGTTCCCATGCTCTGCATGGAAATGCCTGACTGGAGGCAGCCCAGGAACGAGTCAAGCTTATCAAGCTAGATTTATTTTTAGGACTGGTGTGTACACCGTAGCCCTGTAGAGGGAAGGGGCTGTTCTTGTTAGGTCTGTATTGCACTCAACAGAGAAGCGCTATTTTTGCTAAAATTTTGTCTTGCCTTTTTAGAGTTTTTATAGTACACAATCAACCAAAGCTCAGATCAGATTTTGCTCGAACTAGCGAAAATCAATGATGGTAGTAATCAAGAGCGATGTCTACGATGGGCTACGCCGTACCCCAAATGTTGAATAACTGTGAATACTTGATGAAAATATAGCTGACCTAATATCTTATCCAGCAAATTACTGTAAGTATAAACATAGGTAATTTTAAATCATCTATGCAGCTACTTGCCCTCTAGAACGGAACAATTTCTTAGCTGAGACAATCTTAGAAATGGTTATCGTCAGTAAATGCACTCAGATAAAAATTACTATCTCGGCTGAGGCAAAGGTTTGTAGCGTTTAAGCGCTATTTGAAACGTAGGATAACTTGCTACTTAAATGATGTTTAATTTTCCCGAACTGCTTTTGATCCCCATTTCGATAGAATGACTAGGCAGAACCCTAAAACTCAAAACCGCTTTTGACTGCGACGCCCATGAATCAATTGAACAATGGTTTTACGCTATTTTTAAGTCTGCTAGTCGAGGCGATGCCTTTTTTGCTTCTTGGGGTTTTATTCTCCAGTTTGCTGCTGTTTTTTGTTGATGAGCGCAAATTAGTAGAAAAAATGCCCACAAATCCGCTGCTGGGTGCTTTAGTTGGCAGCATGATCGGCTTTTTATTTCCGGTGTGTGAGTGCGGGAATGTACCGGTAGCGCGGCGGTTCCTAATGCAGGGAGTACCCACACCAGTCGCAATTGGTTTTTTGCTAGCAGCACCAACAATTAACCCAATTGTAATTTGGGCAACTTGGACAGCATTTCGAGATCAGCCAGAAATAGTGGTCTTACGAGTCGTATTTTCCCTAGCAATTGCTACAATTATCGGTTTTGTTTTCAGTTTTCAAAAGGACTTAAATCCCATAGTCCAACCTGCGATCGCTCGTTATATGAAGTTTAATCCACCCGCGCAACCTGAAACCAAACGCCGTGGTAAGCGTTATCAAGTACAACAGGAAGCACCTGTACCAAATCTCTTGCAATCCGGGACTTATATCTTGGGGGGAAAAGCAGGTATACCTCTGAGGATAGATCCTAATTTAGTACCGCCTACCTTAATCTCTAGTGCCAGTAAACCGCTTGGAGATAAACTGCGCCTAGTGGTGGATAATAGCATCCAAGAGTTGCGGGAATTGGGCGGAGTGATGATTCTAGGAAGTGCGATCGCTGCGGCTATTCAAGTCCTAGCCCCCCGTGACTTAATCCTCAGTTTGGGTGCTGGGCCTATTACCTCAATTCTGGTGATGCTGATATTAGCAGTAGTGGTGTCAATTTGTTCTACAGTTGATTCTTTCTTCGCTCTATCTTTCGCCTCAACCTTTAGCAGTGGCTCCTTGTTGGCATTTCTCGTCTTTGGGCCAATGATTGACATCAAAAGCGTTGGTTTGATGTTATCTATTTTTAAACCCAAAACTATCTTTTACTTGTTTGCATTAGCAGCACAGTTGACATTTTTGTTCACTCTTTTCCTGAACTTGCACGTCTTTTAAGAAATTATGAGTCATTTGTCCTTTGTTAATGACTAATGACTAATGACCAATGACTAATAACCAATGGCTAACAAAAATCCCAAATCTAAAATCATAAATCTATTACTCCCTTGGCTGGATGCCCTAGCAATTACAGCTTGGGGTGTTTTGATGTTGAGATATTGGCAAACTAATAAGCTGAACCTATTGATTCACCCAAATT
>JBGTMK010000297.1:0-19504 GCA_041743605.1 Nostoc sp. | reverse complement strand
CATTCTTGGGCTGACACCGCAGCAGCTGAACCTCCCGAAGAACCACCTGGAATTCGTGACAAATCCCAAGGATTAGCCGTGACTTGGTAGGCAGAGTTTTCTGTAGAACTGCCCATTGCAAACTCATCCAAGTTGGTTTTGCCTACCATTACTGCCCCAGCATCAGCCAGTTTTTGCGTCGCCGTTGATTCATAAGGCGGTACAAAATTTTCCAAAATCCGGGAAGCGCAGGTGGTAGGAACTCCTTTGGTACACAAATTGTCCTTGATACCTACAGGAATACCTGCTAGCAGTCCAATTTCTTCTCCCGCAGCGATTTTGGCATCCACAGCACCCGCTTGCTCTAATGCCCGTTCTGCCGTCACACACAAAAAGCTGTGCAATTTCGGCTCTAACGCTTGAATGCGATCTAAAGCTTCTTGGGTAATTTCAACGGCAGAACGTTCTTTCTTAACCAGTTGTTGGTGCAACTCGCGGATGGATGCCATGATTGCTCTCTTTATGACTCACTCAAGTCATTGATTCTAGTACATATTGGTCGATATTGGGTATTGGGGATTGGTTATTTATTCTCCTTGTCCCCTTTGTCTCCCTCATCTCCCCCTACCTCTTCCCCAGTCCCCAAGCATCTAAAACTAAGCAAATTAATACAGCGGATTTCAAGTTAGCGAGGTAAGCAAGCTAAGTTTCAAAGCCAGGTATGAAGACTGTTTTACTGCTGTTAGCGCAGCTGGCAGTAGAGCCAATGCTGACTTCTGAATTCTGACTCCTGAATTCTGACTCCTGAATTCTGCTGTATGTTGTGTTTAATAAGTTTTGAAAAACAGCAAATATGTAGCTATTAACTGTCTATTGAATAGTTTACGAAAGTTTTGATATATATTTGCTACTTTTGTGTAAGAGTATAGCAGTGTTTTCTAGTGATATAATTTTGTATTATAAGTACTATTAAGAATACATTCTTTGCGATTTTATCAATTAATTAATTTCGCAAAAATTTTTTCAGGGGTAGGGTAGGATGACAAAAATAGCTACACGCAAATACTTAGGCAAACAAAATGTCTATGACATTGGAGTTGAGCGTTACCATAATTTTGCGATCAAAAATGGCTTAATAGCTTCCAATTGTTTCAATAAATCCCATTCAACTGCCTATGGTTATGTAACTTATCAAACAGCATATTTAAAAGCTAATTATCCATTGGAATATATGGCGGCGCTGTTAACAGCTAACAGTGGTGATACCGATAAGGTACAGAGATATATTACTAACTGTACAAATATGGGGATTTCCATAGATCCGCCAGATATTAATCGTTCTGGTGTTGATTTTACGCCAACGGCAGGAAAGATTTTGTTTGGATTTTCGGCGGTGCGTAACGTGGGGCAAAATGCGATCGCTTGTATTTTGGAGGCGAGAAATGAGACAGGAGAGTTCAAGACTCTTGCTGATTTTTGCGATCGCGTCGATTTACGTGCTGTTAACCGCCGAACTCTAGAATCGCTGATTTATTGTGGAGCCTTTGACAAAATTGAACCCAACCGCCAACAGTTAATTAACGACTCAGAATTAGTGTATGATTGGGCACAATCTCGCGCTAAAGATAGAGCCAGTGGTCAAGGAAATCTCTTAGATCTATTAGGTGACGGATTTTCTTCTACTCAGAATAAAAGAGCAAATAATGCCTTTGAAACTGCTCCAAAATCTAAACCCGTGACGGATTTACCCCCACAGAAAAAGTTGCAGATGGAGAAAGAATTATTAGGCTTTTATGTATCAGATCATCCATTGAAATCCTTACGACAAATAGCACCACTTTTGACACCAATTAACCTTTCGCAACTGGGAGAACAAAGGGAAGATACAAGACTTTGTGCAGTTGTCATGTTAAATAACGTCAAAAAAGTGGTGACGAAAAAAGGCGATCAGATGGCAATTTTGCAAATAGAAGACTTAACTACACAATCAGAAGCTGTAGTTTTTCCGAAAACTTATGAACGCATTAGTTCCCTACTCCAAGTTGATACTAGATTAATTATTTGGGGAAAAGTAGATCGACGCGATGAGCAAACTCAATTTATTCTTGAAGATGCAGAACCAGTGGAAACAGTACAAATGGTGATGGTGGAATTAAATCCCCAGCAAGCAGGTAACATGGAAGACTTACATCGCTTAAAAACAATTTTGCAAGAACATTCAGTAGACAAAGAAAAGGCAAAAATGCCAGTGATTGGAATTATCCAAACTGAAACTTCTCGTAAACTTGTTCGCTTGGGCTGGCAATTTTCCGTGCAAGATTCTAGAATAACCGTTCAAGCTTTGCAAAATGCTAGTTTTCCTGCTCATATAAAATCGCTGACTGGTAGCTGACACCAGAAGTAAAAAATCCACCAATACTAAAAAGCAGCTTAAAAATTAGTTGGATTGAACTGTCAACAGTAAATTGCCTTAAGTATTCAGGATTTTAATCGGTTTTTTTAGTTACTTATGCGGATGATAATTTCCTTTAGGGAGTGGTATCTTTTTATGCTAATACCCTTAAGGCTGCGACCGGGGGAAGGAGTTAGAACTTGATGATTGTAAACGAGCTACATAGATTTGTTTCATACTGTAAAAAAATTCAACCCCAAACTCACGAGGACATTCAAAAATTTTTTGAAGGAGTGATATTGTTTCCTTATGATAAGGAACTTCTATTACAAGCTTATTTATTTCTGAATATTAAAGAATTGTTCCCCTCGTGTGCTGAATTGCTGTTATTTGAAAAGTCTCCCATTTCAGATTATACAGATTTAGGAAAGTGTGATTTTGTCTTCTTGACCTTTAAAGGTAGTCTGTTTTTAATTGAAACTAAGTTTATTGATACAGAAGCAACTGGAGCGACAGAACGGAAAAGAAGAAATAAACATAGAAATAAGGTGTTTGAGCAAGTTATTACTTTAAAAGGTAGATTTAGCGAATATTGGAATATGAGGCTAGATCAATTGGAGTGCGGGGTTTTCACAACAGATCCAGAAGTTGCTTGGCGAGGAAATGGTGTGAATGTCATATCTAAATCAATATCTATAGATAAACTCGAACAATGGCGAAGAAGTTATCACAGTAGTGAAAAATTTTTATCTCATCAAGATGGATCAAAGTTTGAGGAGAAGGTTAATTTGAAAAGTTGAGCCAAGACCCAAATATACTTCTTAGAGTGAATGGTGTATGGGGCATAAAAGTAATTAAGAATGCCCCATACACCAACCCAGATAATTTATCTGGGTTTTCCTTCCATCAATCCTTACTGCCAAACATAGATAAGGATAAACAAAATAATCCAGATAACATCGACGAAGTGCCAGAACAACGAGGTTGCATTGACGCCGAAGTGACCTGTATCGTAATTGCCAGGGATGAAAGAACGGATCAAAATTATTAACTGCAACAGGATACCAGTGAAAACGTGCAAACCGTGGAAGCCTGTAAGCAGATAGAAGGTTCCACCAAATACCCCGGAAGTGAAACCAAAGGCGAGGCCGTTCCATTCAATCGCCTGTCCAACTAAAAAGTAAGTTCCCATCGCCATTGTTGCCAAGAGAAACAGGCGAAATTTTACTAAATCGTGGCGTTGAAGGGCGCGTTCTGCTAAGTAAATTACAAAACTACTAGCAACAAGAATTACTGTGTTGATTGCCGGTTCTTTTACTTCTAGTCCAGAAACACCTGCTGGTAGCCAGTTAGGGCTTGTTGTTTTGTAAATGGCATATCCGGCGAAAAAACTTAAGAAAATGACGCTTTCTGAGAGGAGGAAAACGATGAAGCCAAACATTTTGTTGCCTTCTTCATCGTGGGTATGTTCTGCGGCTGTGTGGGGCAATTCGTGGGAATTGATATAGCTGTCCATTTTGGTTTTTGAGGGGGAGTTTGAAACGCAAAGGTACGCGGAGGGAAGCGCGGAGGTGCGCGGAGGGTTTTTGCGTCTTCCCGATGGTTGGCGTTTATTCTGGGAGGTTGGCTGTCAAGCGCTCTGATTTGCCGTAGCCGTAGGGTTCGGAGATGATGATGGGAGTTTCTTCAAAGTTTTCTACTGGAGGGGGTGAAGAAACTAACCACTCTAGTCCGATTGCTCTCCAAGGATTAGCGGGTGCTTTCTCGCCTTGCATCCAAGAAATTACCATGTTGAATATGAAGGGCAAGGTGGACATTCCTAAGAGAAATCCACCGAGGCTAGCGATGATGTTCCAGAATTGATACTCTGGGGCGTAGGATGCGACTCGGCGTAACATCCCTTGCAATCCCAAGGGATGCATGGGCAAAAAGTTGAGGTTTGTGCCGATGAATGCTAACCAGAAGTGGATTTTACCCCAGCTTTCGGAGTACATCCGCCCGGTCATTTTGGGGAACCAGTGGTAGATGGCAGCATATAAGCCCATCGTCACGGTGCCGTAGAGGACGTAGTGGAAGTGTCCGACTACAAAGTAGGTATTGTTAACGTGGACATCAACGGGCACGGAGGAAAGCATGATGCCTGTGATTCCTGCGAACACAAACATGACTAATGCACCCAAGGCAAACAGCATGGGGGTATTTAGCCGCATTTTACCGCCCCAAATAGTTGCTACCCAAGCAAATACTTTAATTCCTGTGGGGACAGATACAAACATCGTTGTCATCATGAAAATCAACCGCATCCAGCCAGGAGTACCACTGACGTACATATGGTGTACCCAAACGATACCGCTGACTACTGCAATCAGCATTGATGAAACAGCAACTACTTTGTAACCAAATAGGGGTTTACGCGAATAAACTGGGAAGATTTCTGAGAAGATGCCGAAGATGGGCAAAATAATCACGTAAACGGCGGGGTGGGAGTAGAACCAGAAGTAATGCTGGAACATCACTGGATTCCCACCCTTGGCGGGGTCGAAAAAGGCAGTGCCAGCAGTCAGATCGAGTAGCAGCATTACTGCACCCGCTGTCAGTGCAGGTAGTCCAAATAGTTGGATGATTTGGGCGCTAAATACTGCCCAGACAAACAACGGCATTTTGAAAAAGCCCATTCCTGGGGCCCGCATCTTCACAATTGTGGTGACAAAGTTCACTGCCCCCATAATTGAAGATACGCCGGATATTGCCACCGCTAGCAACCAGATAACTTGACCATTAATTAAGTTACCTGTGGGATTCTGGAGACTGACTGGCGGGTAAGACCACCAGCCGGCTTGGGCTGGGCCTCCAGGGACAAAGAAGCTGCCCATCATCAAAATCCCAACTACTGGTACCATCCAAAAGGCGACGGCATTCAGGCGGGGAAATGCCATATCTCGCGCCCCAATCATTAGGGGTACTAGATAGTTAGCAAAACCAACCAGTGAGGGAAATGTCCACAAGAACAGCATCACAGTGCCGTGCATGGTGAACATCCCGTTATAGACGGTGCGATCGACTAAATCTGATTCGGGTGTCATCAGTTCTCCCCGCATCACCATCGCAAAGATACCGCCGACGAGAAAGAAGAAAAATGAGGTAACGAGATACTGGATACCAATAACTTTATGGTCAGTACTAAAGCTGAAGTATTCTTTCCAGCTACTCGGAGATTCGTGGTTAGGCTTCTCATCAGGGAGAAGGATACCTTCAATAGGAACATTAGTCATGGGTTACTTTCCTTTCAACCAGGTGAATTGACTAAATAATTCGTAATTCGTAATTCGTAATTCGTAATTCGTAATTAAATCTGATTGCAAGTACGAATTACTCTCTTATCAATTACCAATTATGTTGACTAGAGGAGGTGCAGCAGGTGGAACTGTAACCCAACCAGTTTGGACTGATTGATGGGATGTTTGGGCATACTCAGAAGCCGCTTGATTACTTGCTATGGATGGCTTTTGAGTTGCAGCTTGGGCTAGCCACTGCTGATAATCTTCAGGAGATTCGACGATTACATTCGCTTGCATCGTCGCAAAGTATGTACCGCTATATTGGGAATCGGTTAATCGGTATTTACCGGGGCGGATGGGAGTAAATTCAAAGTCGATCGCGTGGTTAGGAATAATATCCTGCTTGAGGCGAAATGCAGGAATATAGAAGCCGTGGAGAACGTCTTGTGATTTCAGTGCTAAACGTATCCGGCGATCGCTTGGTAAATGCAATTCGGTACTCGTAACATCTCTTTCTGGGTAATGAAAAACCCACGCCCACTGTTTAGCTAGTACGTCGATTTTTTCTACAGGTTCCGCTAAAGCGTCAGCTGGTGCATCTTTTGGTTCTGCATAAGCCGATTCCATTCCCAACGGATTATGCAAATGAACTATTTCCGATGGGCCTTGAATTCCCATTTGTTCATAAACTTGATAGCTGTAACCCGCAATCCACAACACTAACAGAATTGGGATTGCTGTCCAGACAACTTCTAAGGTGATATTACCTTCAATTGGGGGGCCGTCGGTGAAGTCATCTTTGACTGCCCGATGGAAGATCACAGAATACATCAGAGTACTTGTGACTCCCAAGAAGATGAATGCACCGAGGGTTACTAAGAAGCTAATCAAATCATCAATTAGTACGGATTCGGCCGCTGCTTGGGGAGGAAGCCAGGAGTAAGACTGCTTGCCGATCCAGAGACTAGTAACAGTGATTGCGATCGCGCCTGTAAGCAGCGTCAAAATATTTAAAATCTTCTGGATTTTCATGGTCATTGGTTATTACATTGGGCATTGGGCTAATGACAAATGACTAATTGAGGTCTTGTCCTAATCGCAGCAAATTATCTGCTGTATTGTGTACGCCAAATTCTGCGGCTAGTTGCGCTCCTAGTGTGCCGTGGATGTACAGAATGAACATGATTGTTATCCCTGCGAACAGATAGATCCATTGCACTTCTCTATCTGTCTGTTTATATTCTTGTTTGCCCCAAACGAAGCGCTGCCATGCTCTCCAGATGGTCATGCCAACAATCAGCGCTAATAAGAATACGCCTCCCACACCATGCCAAAGCATAGTTTCCATTGCCTGCAATCCCCAGGCACTCTTCATATCAGCTGGTGGTGCTGCCAACAGCATTTCGTAAAAACCTGCTCCTACCGTGAAAAATGTAATGATGCTGGCAGCTAACATGTTGTACCAGCCAACATCAAATAAGTTGTCACGTTCGACAGTAATTGCCAAAAATTTGAAGACCCATTTTTCAAAGGGGAACAGAACACCAACAATATCAAAGGTCATCGCAATGATGAACAAACCTATTGTCAGATGCACTAAGTTGGGATGAATGGGAATTGTGTAAGGTAATCCGTTTGCGCCTAGAGAGTCGGTTAATTGGTCAATCAATTCTGAGTTCATCGCAACAAACCATCCTTTACTGCTTCCACAACTGGTACTGTATGCAATCCATATACCCAAACAAGTTCATCGCCGAGATATACTTGTAAGCCAACTATTAAGGTTAAAACTAGTCCGGCTCCCAAATAATAAATCGGTACTTTTTGCGGGTTACGGGCACGAATTACATAGCGCCAAGCTGTAATCGCTGTGATAATTCCCGAAAGCGACCAACCAATTAGTGTATGTAAATTCAGCACCGATTTAGCTAGGCTGTAGGGCTGTGCTAACCCTGCTTCAAACTGACCAAAAATAATTGCAACGAAGATTGCGATCGTGGCAACTAACATATTCCACCAACTCACCTCAAAAAGACCGGATTTACCAGTAAAATAGCCAATTACATCACAGACAAAGGAAAACAACACCATCGCAATTACGAAGTGGACAACGATGGGATGAATCGTATCTGGATAGGGCAAATTGTGGTCGTTCAAGGATGTCAAATACTCAATCATCGTCTTCTCCTGGACATATCTACCGCACTTTGGTCAATAAATTTTGGATTTTGGATTGGCGATCGCGCAGTCTTAGCGAGCGTCTTTTAGATTTATTCCGTCCCAGACGAGATATAAACTAGAAGACCCTAATCAAAAATCTCAAATCGCTAGTCAAACTTCAATAATTGATGGACACTCACTAACATCACCACAAGTATCCATCCATAATTGACCGAATTCTGTTCAATATCTGCGCTGTTCAATACGCTTAATCATGTCTTAGCTTTTTGTAGTCAAATCTAGTTAAATTGCCTACATAGAATAATTTTGGGTTTGATTCATTTCCTTATGCTAATAGTCTGCAACAGCAATTCTTGATGGAGCTAAATCAAATCGCTGTCGTTTGTTGATTTGCTTAACCTATCTTTTAGCTTAAGTAAATTTTTATGAATTGTCAAAGCAATAAATATTAAACTTTTAAAAGTTAGTAATTTGACAAAAAAATATTTTAATAATGTATTTATTCTGGCATTGTTTTAAATAGAAAAAACTCCTCCAACGATATTTGTCTGTAAGGTATTTCACAATAATCAAATATTTGTTTGTAATGCAAATGACAAAACTTTTTGAACCACTCAAAAATAGAACAGAAAGGAATCAAGCTACAAAAGTGCCGAATCCAGGTTAAGTCAGAAACCAGTAATACAGTTTATTGCGACAGGTTTGCTTTTCTCCTATGATATTATTTTCATAATTCTTTCATTTTTATCTTCCTTCTGCTAAAGTGAGACGAAAGTGAGAAGATTATGAAATTACTATAATGAGATTTAATATCAGTAACTTTCAGATGCAACTACCGCAGTACGGACAAAAATTGGCTGTAGTGTCTGGGTTGCTATTGGGGCTATGTTTGGGTGGGTGTAGCCCGTCAACCTCCAATTCTCAACCACAGTTAAGTCCAAACCCAGGTACAACTACCACCAGTAATCTAGAGAAAAAAGATAAAAAAGTAGTTCTTACCACCTTTACAGTCATCGCAGATATGGCGCAAAACGTAGCGGGAGACAAGGCGATTGTCGAATCTATCACCAAACCAGGGGCGGAAATTCATGGTTATGAACCAACTCCTAGCGATTTGGTGAGGGCGCAAAAAGCAGACCTAATTTTAAATAATGGTCTAAATTTAGAGCGTTGGGCACAGAAATTGTATAACACCGACCCTAATGTGCCTCACGTTACTCTAACTGAGGGGATTAAGCCTGTAGAAATTACGGAGGATGCCTACAGGGGGAAACCTAATCCCCATGCTTGGATGTCACCACAAAATGCCTTGATATACGTAGAGAATATTCGCAAGGCATTAGTTAATTTGGATTCAGCGAATGCAGAGACTTATAATACCAATGCCAAAGCATACAGCGAAAAAATTAAAGAAGTCGATGAGAAACTGCGAAAAGCCGTGTCGGCAGTTCCAGCAAACAAGCGCTACATGGTAAGCTGTGAAGGCGCATTTTCATACGTTACCCGCGATTATGGCTTGAAAGAAGTTTATCTCTGGGCGGTGAACTCTGAACAGCAAGCTACTCCCAAACAGCTAGAAAAAGTCATTGAGACAGTTAAGAAAAATAAAATACCTGTAGTTTTCTGTGAAAGTACGGTAAATGACGGAGCGCAACGTCAGGTAGCTAAAGAATCGGGAGCAAGATTTGGTGGAGTGTTTTACGTTGATTCCCTATCTCCATCTGATGGACTAGCACCGACTTATCTAAAGTTGCTAGAACTTAATATTACTACTCTAACTCAGGGGTTAGAGGAAAAGTGAGCAAGTATGCAAGAATAAATATAATTATTAAAAATTGGCTTGTAGTAAGGACTTTAGTCCTGCTTTGTTCTCTGCAAAACATTACATATTTGCCAAAAGGACTTGAGTTGCTCACTAAAAAATACTGATTAATTCTAGAGGTAATTTTTAATGAAATCTATTTCTATTGATGTCGAAAATTTGACGGTTGCTTACCACGGCAAAGTTGCTTTACATGGTGCTTCTTTGCAAATACAATCAGGTTCAATCAGTGGTTTAGTGGGGATGAATGGTAGCGGTAAATCAACGCTATTTAAGGCGATTATGGGGTTTTTGAAGCCAGTGACGGGGCGGGTTTTGATTAATGGATTACCGATAAAAAGTGTACAAAAAAAAAGCTTAGTCGCCTATGTACCACAGTCAGAAGAGGTGGACTGGAATTTTCCAGTAAGTGTCCATGATGTGGTTATGATGGGGCGATATGGGTACATGAATATACTGCGAATTCCGTCGGCGAAAGATCAGAGAGTAGTGAGGGAAAGCTTGGAAAGGGTGGAAATGTGGTCGATGCGCGATCGCCAAATTGGAGAACTCTCTGGGGGTCAGAGAAAACGTGCTTTTCTCGCCCGTGCTTTGGCTCAACAGGGAACAGTTTTACTATTAGATGAACCTTTCACTGGGGTAGATATCAAAACTGAAAAAGCACTGATTGACTTATTATTAGAATTGCGAAAAGAAGGTCATACAATTTTGATTTCTACCCATGATTTAGCTTCTATCACAACTTTCTGTGACCAAGTAGTACTCATAAATCGTACTATTCTAGCTTATGGCGATACATCCGAAGTCTTCACAGAAGAAAATCTCTCACGGACTTTTGGCGGTTCTCTTGCAGATTTATCTCTCAGCAAAAGTAAAATAATCCGTGGTAATCAAAATGAATTCGAGTAATTTAAATTTGTAATTGATATTCCTGATATTATATTTTAAAAAATATGAATACTCTCGCATTCTTAGGCTGGTTAACCGCACCCCTACAGTATGAATTCATGGTGAAGGCAATTTGTGTAAGTGCCTTAGTTGGGGTGGTATGTTCTGTTTTATCTTGTTTTATGACCCTTAAAGGTTGGGCATTGATGGGAGATGCTGTTTCTCACGCAGTAATGCCTGGGGTAGTAATTGCTTATGTTTTAAATATCCCTTTCGCTGTGGGTGCTTTTGTCTTTGGAGTGGGTTCAGTTATTGCCATTGGTTATATTAAAGCGAAGACGAGAATTAAGGAAGATACTGTCATCGGACTTGTATTTACAGGATTTTTTGCTCTTGGTTTGGTGCTAGTTTCCAAAACTCCAAGCAGCGTAGACTTGACGCACATTTTATTTGGGAATGTCTTGGGCATTTCTAATGAAGATATTATCCAGACGGTAATTATTAGCGTCATCACTTTAGTAACAATAGCAATCTTACGCAAAGACTTACTATTATTTTGCTTTGATCCTACTCATGCACGTTCCATCGGCTTGAATACAGGAGTGCTGCACTATATTTTACTATCATTACTGTCGCTAACTGCTGTCGCCGGACTTCAGACAGTGGGAATTATTCTGGTTGTAGCTATGTTAGTTACTCCGGGAGCAACGGCTTATTTGTTGACAGACCGTTTTGACCACATGATACTAATTGCAATGGCATCTGGAGTATTTTCTAGTGTTATGGGGACTTACATCAGCTATCATATCGATGGTGCAACTGGGGGTTGCATTGTGGTGTTGCAAACCTTGTTGTTTGTCATAGCAATGATTTTTGCACCTAAGCATGGGTTACTGGTAAGAGCAAAGAAGCAAGAAAACACTGACTGATTCAGTATGAAAGAGCCTTTGCTATTTACGTAACTCACATTCTGTAGGTGTGAGGGCGAAACAAGTGTCGTTTAAAATTGTGGTAATTGGTACTTCTTTAGGTGGATTATCTGCATTGAAAATCGTTCTGGGTAATTTACCAGTAGACTTTGCTGTGCCGATCGCGATCGTGCAACACCGTCACAAAGAATCTAGCACCACACTCCAGGAGTTATTACAAGAATCCACTTTGTTGAAAATTCGAGAAGTGGAAGACAAGGACGAAATACTACCAGGATATATATACATAGCTCCAGCAGATTATCACTTACTGGTTGAACCAGGTCACTTTGCCCTTTCAACTGATGAGCCTGTTTCTTATGCTAGACCATCTATTGATGTGCTGTTTGAATCGGCAGCCGATGTCTACACTGAGCAAGTTATTGGTGTAATCTTGACAGGAGCAAACCAAGATGGTATGCAAGGTCTTAAGAAAATAAAAGCGCGGGGAGGAATTACTATTGTACAAGAACCTGCCACAGCTGAGAGCGATATTATGCCAGAAGCAGCAATTTCTGCTGTTACAGTAGACTGGATTTTGACACTCTCAAACATTGCTTCCCAGATGGTCAAGCTTTGTCACTTATCACAGAAATAAACCGATGCAGATGGAACCCAAAGTCAACATCCTCCTAGTGGATGATAAACTAGAAAATTTGCTGGCACTAGAGGCAATCCTAGAAAAACTAGGGGAGAATCTCGTGAGAGCTACTTCTGGGGAAGAAGCTTTGCGGTGTCTGCTGCATCAAGATTTTGCAGTGATTTTGCTAGATGTGCAAATGCCTGGGATGGATGGCTTTGAAACTGCTACCTTAATTCGCAATCGGGGGCGATCGCGTCACACTCCAATTATCTTTCTCACCGCCTTTAGCACCAGCGACCAAATGCTGTTTAAAGGCTATGCTTTGGGTGCAGTTGATTATTTGCTCAAACCACTAGACCCCAATATCCTGACTTCTAAAGTCATAGTATTCGTAGAACTATTTAAGAAAACAGAAGCCGTCAAGCAACAAGCAGCGCAATTAGTAGCTGTAAATACAGAACTCAGGCAAAGTGAAGAACGATTCCGATCGCTAAGTACCTGCTCACCCGTTGGCATTTTTGAAACTGATACTGAAGGTAACTGTAAATATACTAATCCGCGCTATCAGGCAATTTGTGGTTTAACAGCAGGAGAGAGTTTAGAAAAAAGATGGCTGGAATCAGTTCATCCACAAGATAGAGAGCGAGCGAGCGCTAGTTGGTCTGCCTACATTCGTGAAAGTCGTGATTACTCAGAAGAGTTTCGCTTTCAAACTGCTCATGGTAGCGATCGTTGGGTTCAAGTTCGCTCATCACCGATGCTTTCCAGTCAAGGGGAATTACTGGGATATGTGGGCACTCTTGAAGATATTACGGAACGCAAGCAAGCAGAAGAAGTCCGCGCTCAAGTAATTCGAGAACAGACAGCAAGACAGGAAGCAGAAGCAGCAAATCGGATGAAAGATGAGTTTCTTGCTGTTCTCTCCCACGAACTCCGCACACCCCTAACCTCGATGCTGGGCTGGTCAAAAATCCTCCGCGCCAAGAAACTTGATGACAAAGCCACTTCCCGCGCCTTGGAGGCAATCGAACGCAACGCTATATCTCAGATGCAACTAATTGAGGATATCTTGGATGTATCTCGGATTATCCGTGGTCAACTGCGGTTAAATGTATCTGCGGTGAATCTGATCTCAGTGATGGAGGCAGCTTTAGAAGCAGTGCGCCCCCTAGCAGAACCAAAAGATATTAAGTTAAACACTGTTCTGGATACTTCGGTAGGATCAGTTTATGGCGATCCAGCCCGCTTACAGCAAGTTGTCTGGAATTTACTAACTAATGCGATTAAGTTTACGCCTAAAGGTGGTAGGGTCGAAGTCAGGCTATCAAAATATTTTGGATTTTCGATTTCAGATTTGGGATTGGGATCTAATGGTGAAAATTTAGACTCTTCAAACACTAATGAAAGCAGTAATCTACAATCCAAAATTCAAAATTCAAAATCCCAGTATGCCCAAATTCAAGTTATCGATACGGGCATTGGTATAAGTTCCGAGTTTTTACCTAAAGTATTTGAGCGTTTCCGGCAAGCAGACAGCACCACAACGCGATCGCACAATGGATTAGGATTAGGGCTAGCGATCGTCCGTCATTTAGTAGAACTGCACAAGGGGACAATATTTGCCCAGAGTTTAGGCTCTGGACAAGGAGCAACTTTTACTGTACGACTACCGCTGCTACAAGACAATAGGGGTAATAGGGCAAGTAGAGAAACCACAGGAGAAATTTCTCCTGTGGCTTCGACACCCCTTGCTGGATTAAGAGTTTTAGTTGTAGATGATGAAGCAGATACTCGTAACTTTCTGAGTTTTATGTTTGAGGAGTATGGGGCTTTTGCCACTGCGGTAGGATCAGTTGATGAAGCGTTAGCAATACTTGAACAAGCAAAACCAGATGTTCTGATTAGCGACATCGGTATGTCAGAGCAAGATGGCTATACACTAATTCGGAAACTGCGCTCTTTAGAACCAGAAAAAGGCGGACATATCCCCGCGATCGCTTTAACAGCATACACGCGAGAGGAAGACCGCTTAAAAGCTCTTTCAGCAGGGTTTCAGCAGCATTTATCTAAACCAATTGACCCTACTAAATTAATTGCTGTGGTTGCCAATGTATTACAACTAACTCTGGAAGTTCCAGTGAGTTGATTTGTCATTGGTCATTTGTCATTTGTCATTTGTCATTGGTCATTTGCCCTATGCCCCAATACAGTTCAGATTAAGACCAAAACACTTGTAGAGACGGCGATTTATCGCGTCTCGAAAACCCACAATTTTGTACAATTAGCCCTTAACCCAAGCGTATTGCCCTATGCCCTATGCCTCATCACCAATTAAGATGAAGTTAGGGCGTGTTTTTTCAGTTCGTCTAGAGAAACCACTTCTAAGGCTCTAGCATGGGTTGCTGAAAGTATTACGGGTGGAGCAACGCCAGCTTCGAGAGCTTCTTGCCAGCGAGAAGCACACAAACACCAGCGATCGCCAGGCTTCAATCCAGGAAAATTAAAATCAGGAACAGCTGTGCTGAGATCGTTCCCCCGTGATTTGGTGAACTCCAGGAATTCTGATGTCACTTGGGCACATACGACGTGCGATCCGAAATCCTGGCCACCTGTACGACAAAGACCGTCGCGGTAAAACCCAGTCATGGGAGAAGTACAGCAAACCTCTAGGTTTCCATCGATTACATTTTTAGCGTCTGTCATCGTTAATTCGTTCTACTTGATTTTTCTACTTGATATAAGCTTATATTTATTGTCAATTCCCTGCTTGAATTAAAATCCCTATCTTTAATTAATTACAAAAAGCAGAGAATTATAGAATAAGTTAAATCAAATTAAATTTTCAAATACTAGTAATTTGTATATGGGTTGATATTGGCTCTCATCTATTTGCCATAAAACCTAGTAAAGAAGTAATTGCAATTCACAGTGTACAACTTTGACAACTGTCCACAACACTTATTTGTCATAATTTTAGTAGAGAGGTAGTTAAAATTCGCAGTGTACAACTTTGACAACTGTCCACAACACTGTTGTATGTATCAAGCTCATGGTAATATTATTTTACTGTTAGGAGATATTATTTATACATCAAAATGTAACCATGCTGAAACAGCTAGTTAGGTGTGCTACCTCGAAAAAACAAAAGATTATTCAACCCACCCAGGAAATAAACAGAAGCTCCAACGTGCAAAGCACAGAGCTGTTGAAATTCTGCTTATATAAGGTACTAAAGAGCTAAAGAAAGCCCTTTTTTAGGAACCATGAGAGCCAGGAAAGAAGGCATAAAACCCTCCTAAAACGTCAAAAAATTCGGCAAAAATAAATAGAAAAGTTTTGACACAATGTCAACTGTTTTTTGTATACATAAAATATCAAGAAGCCCAATTTGTCTTGTCGGTAAGACATTAGGATTGTGTATTTGGTTTAGATATTGATTCTCTTTGTAACTAGTTAGCTATATGTAAAATTTCCTATTTGATTGATGAAAACTTAAGCTCTCATTGATCAAATTAGGCAAACTCTTAAACTTAGCAAATTATTTAAGACCGCGAGATCGATATTGATTTAGCAACAACTTAATTATCAACATAAGCAAAAGTAACAGGAAAAACATGAATATCATTGTTCGTTCATTTGGAGCGATCGCTCTCCAAGTATTTGCTTTGGCTGCGATGTCTAGCATGGCAATGTCTGATGACAAACCCTTTCGCGTCAATACCCAGAAGACTCCTAGTGTTTCTCAACCGAAAACAACACAGAGGATTTGCTCTTTAGATCCCATTGAAGATTTACTACCTCCACTACAAACTAAGGCAAGTAATTCTTTGCTTTCTTATCTTGCAGAACAAGGTTTTACACAAAATCAAGAGGGATCTTGGGTCTGCTATGCGAACGATCCTAAAAAAGAAGGACGTTACTTTACCTTGTTTAAGGTTAAAGAAGTTGATGACAGGTTAATAGCAAGTTCTTTTCTAGATGAGGGGAGTCTGATTCAAGGGCAGGAAAATCGTAGCTTGGACTTCTTTATGATGCTGATTGAGCATCATCTGAATACTAATCAAGAGAACCATCAAGGTATACGTAGATATTTAGAAGCCTTTGTTTCTCTAGTAAAGCAAGGAAAGATCAAACCCACTCGTCGTGGGTTTCTTTTCGACCAACCAAACCGGGCATTGGTCTTATATCACCCACTCTCATCAGGAAATCTCAAAGGTACGGGAATCACAATCAACATTCATTTACCTAAGAGTTGAATTGGCGAATGGGGGAATGGCACTAAGAAAAGATACAGCCTTTGCTCTGACTGGAACAAGCCTCTAAGCTCTTAACCCATTCTGGTAGGGCTGCCGCCTCTAGTAGCTTGATAAGAGGCAGAGCCTCTTTTAAATACGTTCCCAGCCTCCAGGCTGGGAACGAGACTATACGGGCTTTTGGGCTTTTCTTAGTGCCATTTTCCCTTGCCCAATACCCAATTAATTAGAATTGCTATCGTTTAGTGGAGGTGCATCTTGCTTAAATCAATTGCTCAAAGAATTACCAGGTCAAACACGATTCGCTTTGCAACCATCACTTTTTCATCTGTTGCAGTGGTACTTGCTACGTGTCAGTCTGCTTTTGCACAACTCAATATTGGACGCTATGGTATCCAACAAGGATTGGAGTATGAGTATCTCCAGTACCAAATTAATAATCAGAATCTGAGCCAGATGCGAGTCATTCCTGGATGTAATGTAGGATTTGGTCTGACCTGTAATAAAACTGGATCGGTAATTGAACGATTACTAGATTTAAATGGTGGGACTAATTATCAAAACCTCCTGATACAGGCAGCCGGTGGGGAGAAAAACTTCCAGAATTTTGCTAGCTTTTACGGTAACAATCCCAATCTCTCTGCGGTGCCTTACGCCTCATTTTGGAGAAACCAATCCCCTGCAATCATGGATGGTTCTCAATACGTTCTTGGACAACGTTTTGGTCGCAATCCGGTAGAAGGACTCGGACTTGTAACCAAGCAGTTCTACTGGGCACCTTACTCAGGAGCAAATAATTCGGTCAGCCTCCGTAATGGATTACTAGACCTGAAACTGTCTTATGGACGACTGTTGTTTGAAGAGGCCTCAAAAATTTCCAATATTCAAGAGCAGATTCAGTCTTTAGGTCTACCGCCAGAGATGACAAATTTTTATTTAGATAAAATCTCTACAGGCTTGAATGCATTGAGTTCTGGAGATCAGAACCAACTCCAACAGAGGATTTTTGAAATACTATCTTTTCCATACTCCGAAGGTGCTGGGGAACTGGGACGTCCCAATAACGCAATTCCACAGGAATTTAATCAGCTCTTGGGAGAAGGTATGCCAGGAGATATTTTGCTGAGTGACAATCCGGTACCGTTAGAAGGAGAAGCCATAGGATTCGATACTTTCCCTGGCGCTGTGGGAGATGTGCTGGTACAAGACAGTTCTGATTCCTTTCCATACTTGCCAGCACTTGGAGTTGTAAGTTTTGGTTTACTTCTGTTTCTACTATTGGATGGTGATAGTTCTTCAGCTAGAACACCTGTTTCTTCAGAAAATCCACCTGTTTCTTCAGAAAATCCACCTTTGTCTCTCACTAGCAAAGGCGAATGCGATCTGACTCCCAGTGGTAATGGTTCTGATCACACACAGATTATTGAGATTCCATGTAGTGTTACACCTAAACCCCCTACGGAAGTTAAGAGGGTAGTGGAGCCATCAATCATTAGAGCGCTTATATTGTTAATTGTTCTATTATGTATAGTCCGTTACAAACAGCGGTCTTTGAAAATTCGTAATTATGTTAAGTAACCACGCAAAATTAATTAGAGTCATTGCGATCGCGGAGCGTCTCGTAGAGAAGCAATCCCAGCAGGGCAGATAAAACCGCCCAAACTCGGCCTATGTTTGCTCATAATTCTGACAAAAACATGGGTAATCTCTACTCCCTCTGCTCATTTTCCACGATATTTGCTTGGGTAGAACGTAATTCCTCTAAGGCTAACTCTAAGCGTTGATTTTTCTCATTTAACTCTTGCGTCCGTTCGCGCACTTTCTTTTCTAACACCTGGCTGTATACTTCTAGCTGTTCGTTAGCATCCTTTTGGGCTTTGATGAGTTGCTGAACTTCTTGGATAAGACGATTGAGGGAAGTAGCCAAGATGCCAACCTCATCATTAGTCGTAACGGGTGCTTGTAAGTCAAAGTTAGATTCTTCTGTAACCTGTTGGGCAATATGGGTGACAGCTTGAATGGGACGGGCAATGGCACGACTGGTGTAAATTGCTAATAATGTGGCGATCGCAATTGATAGTGACAGGCTACCTACAATAATGTACAAGCGTAATTTTTCTGCGGTTTGTAGTTCCTGTTTTGCTTCTTGATACTCGTCGGCTGTAACTTTCACAAGGTTGGTGATGTCATCAAGAAAGTCATCCATCAAAAAAACTGACGAGCCATGCATGAAATTGAACAATTGAGTTTGTGCTGTCTTAATCTGGATTGGTGATAATTTATTGGGATTATTTTCTTTAAAAAAAGCTTCTGTGCGCTGTAAGTAAGCACTAAAACCTTTATAGTTCTGCAACAAGGGGTAAA
Organism: Nostoc sp.; assembly: GCA_041743605.1. Taxonomy (GTDB): domain Bacteria; phylum Cyanobacteriota; class Cyanobacteriia; order Cyanobacteriales; family Nostocaceae; genus Nostoc. Next base: position 796 of record JBGTMK010000297.1, on the reverse strand, counting down.
CTGTTTTTTGCTCACTTCTAGAATTATAATTGCGCTTCTTAACGGTATAATTTATTGTTAATTCAGACCAAAGTTGTCTGGCTTCGGCAACATGATCTAGTAATTGAGTATAATTTTTATCCCATAAATTTTGTCGATCCATGTAAAGAATCAGTTGGTGTTGAGTGGTGCGGACATAAAAGACGCTCGTCTTTAGTTGAGACGCTTGATATAACTCTTCAAATGCTGCTTCTTCCCGTTTTTGTGCTTTCTGTTTGTAATGATCTGCAATTACAAAACCCATAGTAGTCCCCAGCACAGCGATGCTCACAAGCAGCGCATATCCAATACCGATCTTTTGACCAACCTTCAAATAACTCAACCAATGTCTAGAAATATTTGTGTGTGCAGTGAGGTTATTTGATTGCTTAGAAGTCAGTTTATTGAACTTACTGTGCTGTTTCATACTCAACCACGACTTAGATGGATTTGAATTCGTTCCAGCAAGTTACTGAAGCGAAATGGCTTGGTAATACAGTCATTTGCTCCATTTTTAAATGCGATCGCTCCTTTGCGATCGTCTTTTTGAGCTGTGATGATGATAATGGGTAGTATCTCTCCGTGTCTAGGAATTTCTTTGAATACTGTCGAAGCGTCCACAACTATATATGGTAATGGTACTAGTACCGCAAGGCGGAATTCGTAATTCGTAATGACGCTCTCTACGAGACGCTAAAAGCGAACGAATACTCGCTAACGCTGCGCTAACGTAATTCGTAATTAATTGTTTGCAAAGGTTTCAGACATTTAAAATGGG
>JBGTMK010000296.1:0-3380 GCA_041743605.1 Nostoc sp. | reverse complement strand
AATCCGGTTGGCATTACTCGAACCTTGCACCTAGATGTATTAAATCTTACTCTACCTCGGTTAGTGCCACTTTGTTTCTAACTTGATTGCTAATCAGACAAGTCCGCTTGTCAATAGGGTTTGAGACGCGCTGACCCTGCTATAGTTGGAAAAAATTATGCACTCGCGCAACAGGTAAAATCTGCTGATATTCTCACTGAAACTCAATCTCGTACAACTCACCAGAACCTCACAAATGCTTTGGAAGTAGCGAATGCTCACCAATTAAACAAGTTTCTTATTGTTAGCGATCCATTGCACATGAAACGAGCAGTATTGATGGCACGAGGCTTAGGAATGGATGCACATTCGTCTCCCACACCGACTACCCGCTATCGCAGTTTTTACAGTCAGATAGAGTTTTTGAGCCGAGAAACTTATTTTTACTTTGTCTATTTGGTGTTTAAAATCTAGATGGAGTCACTTACTTTATAGCCTTCAAGTAAGAAGTTGTATAAATAGCTATGACAGTAACATGGACAATGTTATTTGGTAGTTTTATGTTCACCTCGATCACTTACTTATTAATGCAGTGGCTAATTGATTAATGCAAGAACCGTAGGAGTTACAGAAATTATTAAGAAAATTTAGCTATTGCAAAAGGTATATTATTTATCTGCTGAAAATTAAAGCAAAGGAACTTGCATTCCGCGTTGCACAGCCGGACGTTGCTGCACCATGTCCACCCAGCGTTTGAGATTTGGGTAGTTGTCGAGTGTTAAACCCTGAAATTCATAAATCGCTACCCACGGATAAGTAGCAATATCAGCAATAGAATAGTCACCACAGATAAATTCATTGTCTTGCAGTTGTTTATCTAAGACACCATAAATACGTAAAGTTTCCTTTTCATAACGCTCAATGGCATAGGGAAGTTTTTCGGGTGCAAAGCGTTTAAAGTGGTTAAGTTGCCCAAACATTGGCCCGACTCCTCCCATTTGGAACATCAGCCACTGTAGTACTTGAAAACGGCTTTTTTGTTCAGTGGGTAAGAGTTTACCTGTTTTTTCGGCTAGGTAAATTAGAATTGCACCCGATTCAAAGACTTTAATCCCAGTTTCTTGGTCAACAATGGCCGGAATTTTACTATTGGGATTGATGGCGATGTATTCAGGTGTAAATTGCTGCTGAGTAGTAATGTCAATTTTGTGGACATTGTAGGGCAATTCGACTTCTTCCAACATGACGGAAGCTTTGCGTCCATTGGGCGTGGTAAACGTGTAGAGATCAATCATCTGCTGCTATCCCAAAATCTTGGCAATTTCCGATGGTAGTGTAGCTTTGATTGAGAAATTAGGGTATTAGCCGATAGAGAGATAACAGCAATACTGAACAGGTAGGCGATCGCTTTTTTTCTTCGCTTATCCGTCTGGACACTAGCTCTTAAATATGATTAGCGGTGCAGGGGTGATCCGAGGGAAGCGATGCCGAACGCGCGGAGCGATCGCTTGGTGTCAAGAGCGATTTCCAGATTCGACTGTCAACCAAAACTTTTCCTTTAGGAATCGAGTAAGGGCAATCGCTCACTTTCCAAGAGAACCATCGTAACTATGCTCCCACACTGCCATGAACTCTTCCCACTCCTCGTCTGTCTGGGGTGCTTTGTCTTGTGTCAGTCCCACTATTCGCGCTAGCAACAAGCTTCGTCTAAGCTCTCGCCAAGCTCAACCAACTGGTGTTCTAGGTTGGGGTCGTAGCCTTGGGCTAGTAGCTGGGCATACTCAGTATCGGTGATGCCGAGGTTATGGATGTTGGTCATGGTTGGGGTGGGGGGCGATCGCGTCGGTGGTTTTCATGCTCTCGAATGCTGTTATGCGCTCAATGTCTGGTGTAGCAAAATAAGGGATTATTTAGGTAGGTAATATATAATAATTAAACTAATTTAAATATACTGGTAATTATAGCGATAGATTTAATCCGATGAAACCATTAAATCAAAAGTCCAGATGGGAAGAATGGAAGAGATTGAGAGAGGCTGGGCATGACTATAGAACGGCTTATACTCTATCTTCAGATAATCCTTTAGCTACTCATAATAGATTGAATAAATTAAGGGAAGATATTTTAAGCTATATTAATAGTGGTAAAAAAGATAAATCTTCACCCATACATCAAAAACTTAAAAGGTTTCAAGAGAGTAATAGTAAATATCTTCAAGAAAATAGTGAATCAATGAATGATATTCCAGAAGAATACCGAAACCCCTATTATATATATGGTAGGGATTTAACAGACTTATTATCAGATTAATAATAGTTTAAATTGTTTCCAAAATTAAGTTTTAGAAATTGGTATATTTTTTGAAAACTGAGTGATTGCTTCGTTGCATCCGAGAATTGGGTGGGGGGGATCAGCAGGGAGTATCTATAGGAGAAAATTTTTTACTGTTTTGGAAAGTTATAAAATTTGTAATTAATTATCGAATTTGATATTACTTCCCAAACCACTGATTTAAAGATTCCCGACGTTGTTGATTTCTTTCTCCTGGGGTCATATCAAAAGGACTTTGTTTTTTTAATATCAGTGGGTTATAAATCCCTGTTTCCCAGTTTCCATACATAGGATTAGGTATTGCAATGTAAGCAGGTTTAACTATCCCTTTTGTGATATTAAACATACCGTAAAAATTACGGTTCTTGTCTACATGATCCCGACGTTGTTGGTTATTCTTGCCTATAGTTTCATCAAAGTCATTTAGATTATCCCCAATCAAGGCGATTACTGTATATCTTTTTCCATCAGCATTGCCATTTTTAACAGCTTCTACTCGCCATTGTTTAGAAGTATTCTCTTTGCCGTCAATCTTTTTGGTAAACTCCCCCTTTAACAATACTGTCTGTCCGTTTACTCCTGTAAACCCCACAGATTTTAAATTGTTAATAGTAGCTATTTCTAAATCATTGCTTTTAGCATCTTTAGCGCTCTTTTCATCTCGATTAGAAATAAAGAATACCTTACCCCCATTTTTATTTACATAATTAACAAATTCAACTGCTCCCGGTACAGCTTTAGCTTTCTCCTCCTTAATCCATTGATTCCAAGTAGTAATTTCAAAACCATTATTAGTATCTAATAGCCCTGCTTGATAGGGGCTATTATCAAGAACTGTTTCATCAATATCAACAATGATGGCGGGACGGGTAATATTTTTTGATTTAGCGGTATCAAAAGTGAGTTTGGCTATATTGAACGCTTGATAAGTTAATGCTCTATATTCTCCAGATTGTTGCACCCAATTAACTGCCAACATTGATTGCTCATTTAATTGTTGGTTACTAATTCTTCCTTGTGTATCTTGCTGCAATTGTGACAGGAGTAGCACTGGTAACAACGCGGGAGCA
>JBGTMK010000295.1:0-2845 GCA_041743605.1 Nostoc sp. | reverse complement strand
AATCACTATGGAATGAAACCACTTTTCGATCCAGTTACTTACCCACCAGAAATTCAACCTTTGTGGGCGAAGTTAATTGATCTTCCCGAAGATCCAGATGAAGCATTAGAATTTTGGACTAATGACGGTGGTGCTGAAACTCGCCTCACAGACACAGGCCCCCGTGGTAAATGGAATCTGCTCATGAATGCGCGGATTTTGGCTTTTGAACTTCCAGCAGAATGGGAACAGCAAATCTCAGAATCAGAAAAAAAGCAACGACGAACTGCTAAAGCCAAAAAGAAGCCTAAAGCTACAAATGATTTACTAGGTGAACAGATTTTGGAAGCGCGAAAAAATTTGAATCTTTCCCAAAGAGAGTTGGCAAAACTCACAGGTAAAAGCCAAAGCTGGATTCGAGATATTGAAAATGGTCGTTTAAAAGCCAAATTAGAAGACCAAATACTTTTAAGAAAAGTCTTAAATATGACTTAATCTTGATTCGGAATTTAAACGCAAAGGGGCGCAGTAGACGCTTTTGCGGCTTGCCGCAGGCTGGGAAACGCAGAGGTACACAGAGATTTTGTTATGAATTTGTGCAGCGTTATACTAAATTCAGCAATACTCTGCGAACCTCTGCGCTTCCCTTTGCGTGCCTCTGCGTTTAAAAAATCTTCCCTTTTACGTACTATAACTCATCACCTTACTAGAAGTAAGCCAAACACTACCGACAGCATATTTAGTAACTACTAACTCTCGTGTAGCATTACATGAACTCTTCAGTTGTTGAGTCTTGGTTTCATCTTTCACAAGTTTAGCCTGGTAAGTGTAGAAAGAACCAGAAGGTTGTTCAAAACTTAGTTCACCCAGAATAGTATTATTATCTAAACTTTGCTCCAAAATTTTGCCTGCAACTTTGTAGTTAAACCAATCCCATCCATTGCAGAGGATTAGTTCTCTTTCCAAAACCTGAAGTGCAGCAGGTAGAATTCCCCAGCCTCTATAGACTTTATTTAAGCATTGAATATCGCCAGTCCGAGTCAGAATTGATCTAAATGAATCTATATCTATACGACCGTAATATCTTCCTTCTGGCAAGTCTATAATTGTTGGTGCAAACCGATGTCCACCAAAGTGCGATGATTTCCAAATTCGCACATTATCCAAGCACAAATCAGCATTACTCGCTGTAATTTTGAAGTAAAAAGGAGCGCCATATCTGGCACAGCACTTATCATGGCTACCGTGGGTACAAACTAAAATATCTCTAGTTGTACTAGTTTCTACTTCAGAATTAGAACTGATACCCCATAACCATTTTTGGACAACTTCTGCTACTTGCTCAATATTGCCTAGCTTAAACTCTTGCTTATGGTATCCATTACTTAGACCCTCTTTTTTTTGATAAATTAAAAGCGTAGTGTGGTTTACTTTGTGTGATACATCATTAGCAATTAAGAGGAATCTAATCGGTAATTTAGCACGCTTCACTTCATCTACCAAAATTCTCAAATTCTGGGGAACCCATTTGGAATTCAAGGCTTCTGATGTCCAAGGTAAAGGACACTCAACTAAAATATAAGTTTGATAATTGGTGGCACTACCAATAACATCTTCTCCTACTTGCTGTGAATCATCAGAACAAAAAAAAGTATTCATCTATGTATACTCATTAGCGTATTTTATGGACAAAAGGTACTACAAACTACAATTGTCTTTTGGGCTACAATATCCTTCAGTCAAGGAGATAAAAAAGAACAATATGTATTTCTCAGTCAAAACTAGGTAGCCACTTTATAACATCATTATTGATCAAGGTCTTTCCGGTTAATAAATTCTCCACAATAAAGATAAATAGTGTCAAGATAGATTTTTCCGTATAAGCGGCGTTAATTTTGTATCTAGTTTTATTGTTATTTGGTATTTTATAAATTTTCACTTGCTGAAACTCGGCTTTTCTGAACTTGGTTTTTTTCTCCAAATCAAATATATTCAATGCTGTGCGTATACGCAAAGTGGCTTGAAAAGTTACTAACTATTAGCTTACTTGCAATATCGATGTAGCTGATACTACAACTCAAGAGATTGCTAGCAGCAACACACTTATTTAAAGTTTTGCTGAAATTATCTACATAACTAGTTACAAATCCTGTTTTTACACATAAAGATATAATTATGTGCCGCTTTTGTGAAGAACATATTCCTAAAGGTAGATGCGGAAATATTTTATAAGTAGAGATCACTTTCGTAAGCCAATACTGTTTTAAGACTTCTTCCACACTATCTGCTTTTAATGCATCTATCGAACTGTACATATTGCAAATAATTCTCAATTAGCTGAGAAAAAATAAAAATAACAAAGTCAGGGGTAAATCCTTTACTGCCCCATACTCCATGTGCGATAAGTTAAGAATCAAAATTAGTGACTAATTATTAGCAGCGTCACTGGGATTAACCTTAACAAACCTAGTATTTACTTTTTTACCTAATTTAACTTCCTGAAGTTAATGTCAGGGTTTGATGATAGGTATCTGCCTTGACTGTAACTGAAGTCAATTAGAAATGCAAGTATTTAGGAATTTTTATGGCTTCTTTACAGTTTGTTGCTTCCAGGAGGTTGGTTAAATCAAGCTTAACGGGCATTTGATAGTGGAGATAGCTGACTAGAACAAGTATTTATACTTTCATTATAATAGATAAAATTTTGCAATTGTGACAAATTGTTGCTAGTCAGGGCGTATAGTTGTCAGGGTCAGCGCGTCTCAAACCCTATTGACAAGCGGAATTGCCTGATCAGCAATCAGGTTGGAAACAAAGTGGCACTATCCAAGCTAGGGTAAGATTTAATCCATCTAGCTGCAAGGTT
>JBGTMK010000294.1:0-4320 GCA_041743605.1 Nostoc sp. | reverse complement strand
CAATGAGGTTAGCCGGACTTTTAGCAAAAAACCAGTAAAAGCCAGCGATCGCAATTACTAGCAGTGCGATCGCCCCAGCTACGATAAAACCAATCAATGAACGTTGCCTATTCACATTAAACCTATTAAAAAAGACGGTTTACAGCCATTTAAGCAGAAAGCCTAGCAGAATTTATCAGCCTTCTTGAGAATGGATACTCATGCGAAGGCAGAGATTTTCTGTCACCATAAATAGGATTAGGACTGTTTATAGGGAATTTTTTTAGTCAACCCATGAACCAAATTAGTGTAGAAGAACTGGGGCAACGTCTTTCTTCTAGTGATGCAAGTATTCAACTAGTAGATGTGCGTGAACCAGAAGAATTGGCGATCGCTAGCATTGAAGGCTTTGTCAACCTACCTTTAAGTCAATTTACCGAATGGGGAGATCAAGTGCCTACCCTCTTCAATCCCCAAGCGGAAACCCTTGTGCTATGCCACCACGGCATCCGCTCCGCCCAGATGTGCCAGTGGTTGGTTGCTCAAGGTTTTACAAATGTGCAAAATATTTCGGGTGGTATTGATGCCTATTCCATATTAGTAGACCCTTCAATTCCCCAATATTAGCTTTTGCTCAGGTGGAACTCACTCTTCCATCTGGCTTTTGCTATGCTAAGAACAGTAATACATCACTTTAAGCCCTTGCCAAAAAGCCTCTAATTTGGGCATCAAGTACATCTGCACAAAAACTTTTTGCTGGGGCAAATCACAGTTCAGAACTAGTCCCTACCAAAAAATACGTATCTAATAATACTTTTGCAATTGCAAATTTGTGCAAAAATACGGTTATAAAGAAGCATTGCGAGGGTACACTATAACTAGTACGCCACGGCGGAAATAGAGCAACCCTTTAAAATCCCTAAAAAGCCTATTCCATAATCCTTTTGACTTTTGACTTCCGCTTTGCGGTACTAGCAGTTTTTGCCAAATAAAGTTGACCTACTATTTCAACCCTACTCTTAAAAAAATGCTCTATATCTATGTGTATTAATTTTAAAAATACTTATCATAATATAGCTGTATAATTTGCTATCTTAATAAAATATTAATATTCTCTGTTTTCTATTAAATCCACAAATACCACAAATATTTTAATCCACAAATATTTTCAGAGTTTGATTAGAATTTGCATTCAGCAAAACATACCACAATGGAAGTCCAGTTAACAAATCGACAACAGCATATACTTTGGGCAACGGTACGTCACTACATTGCTACGGCAGAGCCAGTTGGTTCAAAGGCTTTGGTCGAGGAGTACGACCTGGGTGTAAGCTCGGCTACAATTCGCAATGTGATGGGCGTTTTAGAAAAGTCTGGATTACTCTACCAACCACACGCTTCTGCTGGACGTGTACCTTCAGACTCAGGTTATCGCATTTATGTTGACCAGCTAATTACACCCTCTCTGCGAGACGCTACGCGAACGGAAACTTTAGGGCGAGAAGTAGAGGTGGCACTGCAAAAGCATCTCCAGTGGGAAGATCGGAGTTTAGAAGCCTTACTCCAAGGAGCCGCGCAAATTTTAGCAACCTTGAGTGGTTGTATTAGCTTGATCACTATGCCGCAAACCACTACAGCACTATTGCGACATCTGCAATTAGTGCAAATTGAAGCTGGGCGGATCATGCTGATTGTCGTGACTGATGGTTACGAGACACATTCAAAATTAATGGATTTGGCTTCAACACCGGAAGAAACACAGCGCGATTCAGAGGTAATTGATCGCGAGTTGCAGATTGTTTCTAATTTTTTGAATAGCCACTTGCGGGGTCGAAGTCTGTTGGAATTAGCCTATCTTGACTGGAGCGAACTAGATCAAGAGTTCCAACGCTATGGAGAATTCTTGAAAAACTCAGTTGCCGAATTGAGTCGTCGCACTCATGCACCGACTGCAACCCAAATTATGGTTCGGGGTGTGTCAGAAGTTTTGCGCCAGCCAGAATTTTCCCAGTTACAGCAGGTACAAACGATTATCCACCTGTTGGAAGAAGAACAAGACCAACTGTGGCGATTAATATTTGAGGAACCAGAACCGGAGGATGGTGGTAAACCAAAGGTAACGGTTCGCATTGGTGCAGAAAATCCATTAGAACCGATACGCACCTGCACCTTGATTTCTTCCAACTATCGCCGAGGTTCGATACCAGTAGGAAGTGTGGGAGTTTTGGGGCCAACGCGCCTAGATTATGAAAGTGCGATCGCAGTAGTAGCATCTGCTGCTGATTATCTCTCTGAAGCTTTCAGTTATTTCAATCCTTAATATCGTATCGTGTAATATTTAAGGACAAGCTGCTTGAAGCAAATGAACCATACCATAGCAAGCAGATAGCCCAAATTTATAGCGGCAAAATTAATAATACTTAAATATTTCATAGTTAGAAAAATTGCCTTTAGCTTACTGTGGCTGGGATTCCCTATCTATGCATTTTTCCTAGCGCCTCTTGAGCAACCCGGTACATTCTATAAAAACAGCTTGTACCATTAAAAGCAAATTACCCTAGATTTTAGGGCTGTCACGAGGTGTTGTGATGAATACCGATGTACATAAAAATCTTTCCCAAGATCCGAGTATTAATCTTATCCATGACATTGTAGACGTACAAACCACAGATTGTTGCATTGTGGGTGGAGGTCCAGCAGGAGCAGTATTGGCGTTGTTGTTAGCGCGTCAAGGTATTTCTGTGATGCTGCTGGAAGTACACAAAGACTTTGATCGCGATTTTCGCGGCGATACGATTCATCCGTCGGTAATGGAAATTATGGAGGAATTGGGACTAAGTACAGCTTTGCTAGAACTCCCCCATGCCAAAATGCGGCAAATTAGGGTTAAAACTCCTCAAGATACTGTCACTTTGGCAGATTTTAGTCATCTGAAAACCCGCTACCCCTACATTACAATGCTTCCCCAGGTAAAATTTCTGGAGTTCATCACCCAAGAAGCACAAAAATATCCTAGTTTTCATCTGGTGATGGGTGCGAATGTGCAGGAATTAATTACCGAAAATGGCATGATTCAAGGTGTCCGCTATCGGGGAAGTGGTGGTTGGCATGAAATCCGGGCAATACTGACAGTAGGTGCAGATGGTCGCCACTCACGTTTACGCCACCTGGGTGAGTTTGAATCCATCAAAACCTCGCCACCAATAGATGTCCTCTGGTTCCGCCTACCACGTCAGCCAGAAGACCCTGAAGGGGGGATGGGGCGCTTTGGTCAAGGTAAAATCATCGCCATGCTTGACCGTGGTGATGAGTGGCAAGTTGCCTATGCCATCCCCAAGGGAGGCTATCAACAACTACGGGCTGAGGGTTTGGAGGAATTAAAAAAATCTGTTGTGGAAGTAGTGCCAGAATTCCAGCAACGCATCCAAAATTTACATGACTGGTCACAAATAACTTTTCTTTCGGTCGAATCCAGTCGCGTCAAGCGCTGGTATCATCCGGGACTGTTACTCATCGGTGATGCTGCTCATATAATGTCCCCCGTGGCTGGAGTTGGCATTAACTATGCGATTCAAGATGCTGTCGTTGCTGCGAATGTACTTAGTAAACCGCTCAAAAACCGACAAGTACAACTTAGCGACCTAGCAAAAGTACAACGTCAACGCGAGTTGCCCACACGTATCATTCAGGCGTTTCAAACTTTTATCCAAAAGCGGGTATTTGCCCCAGTTCTCACCTCAAATCGTACCTTTGTACCACCTGCGTTTTTGCGCTTACCCATCTTGCGCGACCTTCCAGCCAGGTTGATTGCCTTCGGTGTTTTCCCAGTTCATGTGAAGACTTAATTCTTGGCAAGAATTTTTTATTTGATAAATGGATGGTACAATTATACTACTCTATGCAGAATTCAATGCTCATTTAGTCAAGCGAAGGTGGCGAACAGTATACTCAATGCTGTTCAAAGCGATCGCTTGGCTTTTATGCTAGAAAGGACTAAAAAGAATTCAGCACTCAGGAGTCAGAAGTCAGAATTGATAAGGAGTTTAGTTATGATTAGTATATTCATTCATCAAGTGTTATCCTGACTACTGAATTCTGAGTCCTGAATTCTGCTAGAAAATTTGTTCAAATATTATTAAAAAATGCAAATAATTAAACATATTTAGATATTAGTTGGCACTACATAGAAAAACCCCCTCTTTTTCAATCAATACTTTTTGCAGTTAGGAGTAATTTTAATGAACAGTTGCGTTTTAATGGCGGAAATTATTAACGAGCCGCAACTCCGCTATACAGCGGATAATCTGGGAGTCACGGAAATGCTGGTACAGTTTCCCAATT
>JBGTMK010000293.1:0-6142 GCA_041743605.1 Nostoc sp. | reverse complement strand
AGCAAAATGAAAATTCTTAAAACTATTACTCGAACCCTAAAGCTGTTGTTTAAGAATCTAACATCGACAGCGCCAACTTCAAATTTAGGTCAGACTTTCAATGAGCAAGGAACAGCAAGAGTTCCATTGAAAATGGGAAATCGTAAATAAATCTGAGAGTGATACTCTGGATTGAATCAAGCTAAACAGCAAACAAGATTGTATATTTAATATGAGTTAGTCGTCAAGAAGCTTCTATCTTCTGGTACAGGTGGGGTTTATCCAATTCCACTCCTAACTTATGACTCCCTTTGTGATAACTAAATTTTTACACCGACACCCTCAAGTTTCAAAATCTCAGCCCGCCTTTGCGGGCTTTGTTTATCAAAACAGAATTCAGGAGTCGGGAGTCAGAAAACAGACTTGAATTCTGTACGAGTACTCGCTATCAGTGGTGGGTCTGAATCCCCCACTGATAGCGCAGCGTTAGCGAGTCCGCGAGCGTCTTTATTCTGACTCCTGTTAGCGGATAGCTAAGGTTTAGCCCATTCTGACTTCTGAATTCTTCTTCAAATAGTCGCAAACTTTTAGTCTGTGCGCGAATTTGCCAAAGCGTTGCTGAAGAGGAGGGAAATCCACACCGCCTTTGTCTCAACTCTGGCTTTCACTGATTTGTTAGACTGAACAGACCAGGATTTTTCAGTCAAATCTCTGAATTACGCCAGCAGACGAGGCTACCCATGCTTACAAGTACGCTACTTCTCTCGAATCAACTTCCCACTCTCCAATATTCCTCCACGCCAGAGCGTTTCGATGAAACTTGGGAAGCCCCCCTGGCTACCCTACTAGGACTAGGACGCGCCGCTGGCGCTGACTTCATCGAATTATTTTTAGAGCGTCGCAACTATATTAGTTGTCTTGCAGAAGATGACTCCATCACGAGTATTTCACCTAGTCTGTCTACAGGCGCGGGAGTTAGAGTATTTCGTGGTAAAGCTGATTGCTACGTCAGCACCAATGACCTTTCTTTTTCCGGTTTGAAAGCAGCCTTAGAAAAAGGTCTTTCTATCTTAGGATTGCAACTACCTACTCCGAAAGCTTTTATCCCAGAAATCAACCTAGAATTACTCAGAGATTACGCCACCAAAAGAGGCAAAGATGCATGGCTACCAGTGTGTAGCTCCATCCGCGAAATGGGAGAAGTCCTTCTTGATGGTACTGCCCACCTGAAGCAAAAAGCTAGCCACGTCCAATCGCGCCGTGCTACCTATTTCCGGGATTGGCAAGAAGTTTTAATCGCCGCTAGTGATGGGACTTTTGCGCGTGATATTCGCCTCACACAATCAGTCGGATTTAACCTATTGTGTGCTGATGGTGCTAATCGTAGCTCAATTGGCGATCGCGCGGGTAATACTAGTGATGCTAACTTCTTGAGAACTTGGGATTCTCAACAAGCCGCTGAGAAAATAGCAGAATCGGCTGGAAAAATGCTCTACGCAGATTACGTGGAATCGGGTACTTACCCCATCATTATGGCCAATCACTTTGGCGGCGTAATCTTCCACGAAGCTTGTGGACACTTGCTAGAAACCACTCAAATAGAACGCAATACCTCTCCCTTTGCTGACAAAAAAGGCGAAAAAATTGCCCACGAAAGTTTGACAGCCTGGGATGAAGGGCGCTCTGAAAATGCCTTCGGGACAATTGATATGGATGACGAAGGTATGCCCGCTCAAAGAACCCTATTAATTGAAAAAGGCGTTCTGAAAAACTTCTTAGCAGATAGAACAGGTTCCTCACGCACCGGACACCCCAGAACTGGAAGTGGACGCCGCCAAAACTATACCTTTGCCGCCGCTAGCCGGATGCGTAATACTTATATTGATTCTGGCGAATATAGCATTGATGAATTATTTGCCTCTGTTGATAAAGGTATTTACTGTAAAAAGATGGGCGGTGGTAGCGTTGGTGCTACAGGCCAATTTAACTTTAGTGTTGATGAAGCTTATTTGATTGAAAATGGCAAAATCACCAAACCACTAAAGGGAGCAATTCTAATTGGTGAAGCTAAGGAAATTATGAACAAAATTTCTATGTGTTCCCAAGATTTGGAAATTGCACCAGGTTTTTGTGGTTCCGTCAGTGGCAGTATTTACACCACAGTCGGACAACCCCACATCAAGGTTGATTCTATTACCGTCGGTGGAAGATAATCTCGTCAACTTCCAGGTTCTACCTGGAAACGCCTTCTTCGTGGCTCTGTCACTTATTTTATCTAGAAAAGAAGAAGCCCTTAATTATTACATTCCCAGGCTGAAGCAGGGAGTGAGAAAATCCCAAACCCAAAATTGACTATGCCCAATATAAATGAGATTGCAAATTCCGCCAAGGACAATGCTGGTAAGCTTGGTATTAAGAAATTCGACATTTATGGCTCAACAGTAGATGATACTAGCGTGCAAGTAGACCAAGGTGAGCCAAAACAAGTCAAAGCTTCAAATCGCTCTGGTGTTACTGTTCGTGTCTGGAATGAAGATAATACGATGGGTGTCACCAGCACCACAGATGTAGACCCCAAGGGACTAGAATTAGCTTTGAAAACTGCTTACGAAGCCAGTTTCTTTGGTGTTAAAGAAAATGTCCCTGATTTTAGTCCAGAAGCTACTACTCCCATCCCAAATAAACCTCAGGATAAAGCACCTCAAGCACCTGTTGCGGAACTCATAGAAAAATTGCTCGTAGCTGAAAAAGAATTACTGGCTGCTCATCCAGCAATTAAAGGCGTACCTTATAACGGTTTGTCACAAAGAGATATTGACAGGTTTTATCTCAATAGTGACGGCGCGGTGAGAACTGAATCTCACTCCTTAGCATCAGTTTATCTTTACAGTAAAACTGAGGAAGAGGGAAAAAAACCGCGCAGTGCAGGTGCTTTTAGAATCAACCAGAGTTTAGATAATCTAGATATTAATGGTTGCATCAAAGAAACCGCCGATAAAACTATCAGCCACTTGAATTATGAAAAAATCAAAACTGGTAAATATCGGGTTGTTTTCTCAGCTGAAGCTTTCTTAAGTCTATTGGGTGCTTTTTCTAACTTGTTCAATGCCCAAAGTATTTTAGACAATCAAAGTCTATCTACTCCTGATGATTTAGGTAAGGAAATTGCTTCCCCTCTAATTTCAGTTTATGATGATGCGTTGCACCCAGCTAATGTAGGTGCAGAAACTTTTGATGGTGAAGGAACTCCAACTCGTCAGATTTCGCTAATTGAAAATGGCGTTTTAACAGGATTTCTTCATAGTGCCGGTACTGCTAAAAGGTTAAATGCCCAGCCAACTGGTAATGCCAGTATTGGGGCAAAAGTCAGTGTCAGTCCCAATTTTTATCATGTTTTTTCAACAGCAACTCCTGAGCAGGAGTTTAGCTTAGAAACGGCTGAAAATGTGATTCTTATCGATGATTTGCAAGCCCTCCATGCTGGAGTTAAAGCTTTACAGGGTTCCTTTTCTTTGCCCTTTGATGGTTGGCTAGTTAACAAGGGTGTGAGGACGAGTATTGAGTCAGCAACTGTTGCTGGTGATTTTTTAGAACTCTTGAAATCAATTATTTATGTAGAAAAAGAGCCAGAGTTAACGCCAGGGGGAGTTTGTCCGAAAATCTGGGTTAATGAACTGTCGATTACCGGTGAGTAAAACTTAACAAGTGTAGGGTTAGGAGTTGAACATAACTCTTAACTCATCACTTTAATGTCAATCAATTAATATTCACCACCAACGCTAATGTCAGTATTAAACACATCAGCACCGGTTAAATCAATATTAGCTAAAACTGCACCATCAACTTCAGTATTATATAAATGAGCATTACTCAAATCAACGTCGGTGAGATTAGCATCATTTAAACTAGTACCACTAACAAAGGCATTTGTGAGATTAGCAGACTTTAAATTTGCACCAGTTAAATCAGCACCTTCTAGGTTCGCGTTTTCGAGATTAGCCCCTTTTAAATTCGCATTTCTCAAGTCAACACCTATGAGATGAGCGCCTTTAAGATTTGCTCCTGTTAAATTACATCCGAAACATTCTCTAGTTTCTAGCAAGCGGCGAACAGGGGCGGAGTTTTCTGCTTTGACGGAAATGGGAGCAGCTAGAGATAGCGTGCTGAGTAAGGCTGCTGCCGTCAAAAAGATTGGTTTCATATTTACCTCCGACACTTCTAAAAGTCATTTAATTCTTGACTTCTACAATCCTAGTGTCCCCAAATTTGAGAATTCTGTCCTCATGCGATCGGAAGAACATATAATTTCTATGAGATTAGGTATTCTTCCATCAGGTAGTCCGATGGGAGTAAAATTAAAAGATTGTTAGTAATAATTCTAAGCATATAGAGACGCAATATATTGCGTCTCTACTTCTGTGGAAACGTCTCATTATCCTAAGTCAAAGCTTTTCGCAGTCGTTGTTCTAAAGAAACTAGGTCTACTCCAAGATTTTGCAGAACCCTAATTGCTACTCCTTCTCCTCTACCTGTCGCACCTTCGCGGAGAATGCCTAACACCAGATGCTCTGTACCAACGTAGTTAACACCAAGTTGTCCAGATTGTTCTACCGATAGTTGTAATGCTTGCTTGGCTCTGGGCGTAAAGGGAATATCTAAAGGTGTATTACCCTTACCTCTGCCAATAATTTTTTCTACCTCTATCTGTGCATTTTCCAAATTTACCCCCACAGAGGTGAGAAATTGTGATCCCAAGCCGCTACCTTCAGCAAGCAATCCCAACAAAATCTGCTCTGTACCAATATATCGGTGTCCCAAGCGGCGAGATTCACCTTGAGCAAT
This sequence comes from Nostoc sp., assembly GCA_041743605.1. Lineage (GTDB taxonomy): Bacteria > Cyanobacteriota > Cyanobacteriia > Cyanobacteriales > Nostocaceae > Nostoc. The sequence continues at coordinate 1,321 of JBGTMK010000293.1, read as the reverse complement.
AGAGATGGCTGTTACAGCTGTTTGGGTGAATCTTTCAAAACCTCGAAGGTGAAATCTGGTAGACATAAACCCAAAAAGTTTATCAAAAATAGACTCAAAAAATGTTTCAAACATAAACCCTTCCTGTGTTGATATATTGTTGACTGGCTCAATAATGCGATCGCATTTATTTTTCCCTGTAGTTAAAAAAGACAGCAAATTCTCCATCGTCTCAGCATTGGCTGAGTACCACAGAAATTGCTTTTCTCTTCGGCTATTAACTAACTCCTCAATCCGTAGCTTCTCCAAGTGGTGGGATAGCGTTGAGTTCGGGATTTTTAGCTTTTCTTGAATTTCTCCTACAGTCATCCCGTCTGGATAAGCCGCAAATAGCAGCCGCATGATTTCCAGCCGAGGCTCCGACCCCAGTGCTGCAAAAATGTCTGCATACCAGACCATTTCTTTATTAACCATATTTCTAGAATAATCGAAATAAAAGATTTGTCAACATAATTCGTAATTTGTAGTTACAATCAATGACGGCTTGTACCCTCTTTAATTACGAATTACGAATTACGAATTACGATAGCAATCAAGCTTTGCCGCTACCTAATAAATACAGCAGCGCCATGCGAACGGCGACACCGCTGGTAACTTGTGATTGAATTAGACTAAATTCTGGGTCATCCATCAATTCAGAACTAATTTCAACACCACGGTTAACTGGGCCTGGATGCAAAACTTTGACGTTAGGTTTACAAAGTTGCAACTTTGTGCTTGTAATGCCAAATAGCTGATGATATTCTCGCAAACTTGGCAATAAATGAGCCGTCATCCGTTCCTTTTGCAGACGTAAAGTCATCACAAAATCGGCATTTTGCAAAGCTGGTTCTAGTTGCCAATGAAGAAATAGTTTGGGATTGGGGGGATAACTCCTGACTCCTGACTCTTCAGAGATAAACTCGGCAAATAACTTGGGTAAGAGGGTGGGTGGTGCTGCAAGATGCACTTCAGCACCACTGGCAATTAAACTCCAAATATTCGATCGCGCCACGCGAGAATGGAGAATATCCCCAACAATGGCAATCTTTTTCCCTTTTAAAAGTTCTAATCTGGGATGATCTGGGTCAATTAGAGTAGTTATGGTAAATAAATCTAGCAGTGCTTGGGAAGGATGTTCATGTTGGCCATCACCAGCATTGAGGACACTAACTCGTACACCTAAACGATCCATTTCAGCCGCGATCGCATTTGGTACTCCTGCCTCTCGATGGCGGACTACCATAATATCAGTTCCCATTGCCAAATAGGTTTTCGCCGTGTCGAGAATTGTTTCTCCTTT
>JBGTMK010000292.1:0-14010 GCA_041743605.1 Nostoc sp. | reverse complement strand
GGATCTCAATGCCAGCTATAACATTGGTGCTAAATATTAGTACTCAGTGATTGCTGGAAATAAATATTTTTCTAGAGTGTTCGTAGGCAAAAGTTCCAACGACACACTCCATAACGCCAATAACTCTGGGAATGCTGAGAAGTCTTGAGGTTTCTTAGCGAAAAGTTTCCTCAACTAAGCCTAACGCCTATAGTTGGTGGTGCGTTCAATCCGTGTTCTAGTAATTAATGTGTCAAACAATGTAAATTAACACTTAATGATATTTAAATAAGTAATTGAAAGCACGTGACATCTCAAAAAGCGCAATTTTCGGTCAAGAGGTTCAAAACTTCGCAACTTCAAATCTTCCTAGCTGATAGTCTGACTCTTTTTTGGGGAGATTGGTTAGATTTACGTGTGCGAATTGTACAAGTTGCTGCATCTGGCTTAATATCTCCACTGATATATATTTTAGCTTTTGGCTTGGGTTTGGGTAGTTCTATCAAACCAGGTTCAGGAATAAGTGGTAACTATGAGAACTATTTGGAATTTATATTACCGGGGATGGTAGCGCTGTCTTCGATGACGATTAGTTTTGGTGGGACAACATTTTCGATTTGTGGAGACAGACTATTTAGCAAAACCTTCGAGGAATTGTTGTTAACTCCCATACATCCCTTAGCTTTGCACATCGGTAAAATGCTGGCGGGAATAGTGCGGGGGTTGATGACATCGGGTTCTGTGATTTTGGTAGCGGTGCTGTTAACTGGAAACTGGAATTTTCTTAACCCACTATTTTTACTGTTAGTGGTGCTGAATTGTGCAGTATTTGCTGGGTTAGGAGTGATTGTGGGGTTGAGTGTGCGATCGCTCGAATCAGTCGGACTCTACAACAACTTTATAATTATCCCTATGTCTTTCTTAGGGGCAACCTTCTTTGATCCTGGTACATTACCAGCTGCCCTCAAAGTGGTAGTTTACCTCTTACCACTGACCTACGCCAGTATCGGACTGCGTGCAGCTGCTCATTTACCCTTGTCCCAGTTTCCTTGGTACAGCATACCGATTTTGCTGGCGATCGCGATCGCTCTTTCTCTATGGGGCGGTTATAAATTTGCTCATCAACAAGATTAAACAATTCACCTTGGAACTGGTACTTGATTAATTACTGACGCAATTACCGCATCCATTTGTAAGCCATCCAGCATTGCTTCTGGTTTCAAAATCAGACGATGACGTAGCAGCGGCGATGCAACTGCTTTAACATCATCTGGTGTGACAAAACCCCTTCCAGCTAACCACGCTAATGCTTGAGATGTTTGCAACCAAGCACCTGTGGCGCGAGGTGATGCACCCAAAGTTAAATCAGGATATTGACGCGATGTTCTCACCAACGCCAACAAATAATCAACGATCACTTCTGATACTTTAACTTCTTTGACTGCTTGTCGTGCTTGCAAAATGTCGGCTACTGTTGCGATTGGTTTCAAACGGCTAATATCCAAACGTCGTGCTGCAAAACCCGCCTGACGATTGAGCAACATTTGCTTTTCGGCAGCTTGATCGGGATAATCTACCACCAGCTTAAATAAAAATCTGTCCAACTGCGCCTCTGGCAAGGGATACGTCCCCTCAAATTCCAGGGGATTTTGGGTTGCAATCACCCAAAATAAATCTGGTAAGGGCAAACTTTCACCATCCAGCGTTACCTGCATCTCTTCCATAGCTTCCAGCAGCGCCGCTTGCGTTTTGGGAGGAGTACGGTTGATTTCGTCTGCTAGCAACACCTCGGTAAATATTGGCCCTTTTTTCAAAGTGAAATTGCGGCTATTTAAGTCAAAAATATTTGTACCAGTAATATCTGAAGGTAAGACATCTGGTGTTAGTTGAATCCGGCGAAAATCCCCTTGAATTAACTGTGCTAACACTTTTACTAACAGAGTTTTACCAGTTCCCGGTACTCCTTCTAAAATTACGTGCCCACCCGCTAGCAGTGCTACTAAAATTTGTTGTATTAAGCTAGATTGTCCAACAATTACTTGATTAAGACCTTGACCAAGACGAATTAAGATAGAATGTGTTTCACTCATATTTTTTATTGATCAATAACCAACGCAGAGTACAATTCCAAAAAAAATAATTACGAATTATGAATTAAGAATTACGAATTAATCTAATGGTTCGCCATTTCCCCAACCAGCTTAACAGGTCTTGTTCATTGATGGGTTGTTTGCGAGATTGTAGCTTTAACACTGCATCTAGTTCTGCTGCACTTGTGCCTGTTTTTTCTATCCAGAAATTGATCAAGGCTTGACGTTCTAAAAGTACTTGCCCTAATCCCAAGGCTTTTTGGAGTTGTAGTTGTTCTTGTTTACCCACCATCTCTACAACAAAGCCGGTGGTATCAGCTTTCTGTAAGACTCCTGCTAAAGCTTGGATGTATGCTTCGCTGTTATCTACAACTGGTGTATCTAAAGCCACTGGCTTACCAAAGCGGCGATTCTGCGCCCAAGTTAGCACTAATAATAGGATACCTACCTGCACCAATATTGGAAGTAAAGGAGTTTTAGCAAAAAAACTAAATAAATCTCCTTCGCTTTCTTTCTTTCTGACATCAGCATCTTTATAGCCGTGGATGTATTCATCGACGAATACTGTGTTACCTTTTTCAGTTACTAAACTGGCTAGATACTTGAAATTACTTAAATAATCTTGATAAGCGTTGGCGGCTAAATAAGGAGTGCTAGAAAAAATGACCTTTCCTTTTTTGTAATTTTCTTTCCAGACAACAGCCCCAAAGCGATCGCCTAAATCAACTTGCTGGGAGTTAGTTTTTTTATATCGTCTACGTGTATCAATTTTAATTTCACCTTGGGGAGATTTCTGCATAGTGCTAAACTCTGCTTCTGTAACTCGCGCCCCCGCACCCAAAATTACCAAAGTATTCCCTTTTTCTAACCATTCACGCTGTTGACTATCAAGTGTCGCCTCCCTTGGATAGCCACCTACCTGTAGTAGAGTAACTGGACTGTTCTCTGACTGAATGTCACTAAAAGGCTTTTGCCAGCGCTTGATAGAAGTCCCCTGCTGTTGCATAAAAGCATACCAAGCACCATAGCCATCAGGAGCGCGGTTATAAGTAGAGCCAGCGTTAAGTTTAGTATTATTGGGAGCTGCGAACAAACTAAGTAAAACAATCGCAGCGAGTGCGATCGCTCCTATCCAAGCAAGACGATTTGAACGTTTCATTTTCGATCACTATAATGACTTCGTTTCAGTAACACTAGTAACGTAATTCGTATCCTTGTCAGCCCTAATCATAAGTATTCAGCCGGACTTGATATGACTCCTCAATTCTTTTTGATCAATCAAATGATGACATACAGCCTCTAATGAGGTCATGGTGTATGTATCACATTTGATTTATCACATTTATGAACATTTTAATGCTATCTTCCACCTTTCCCTACCCACCAACGCGCGGGGGAACCCAAGTCAGGACATTTAATTTACTTAAGTACCTGAGTCAACGCCATAATGTTATCCTCGCCACTCAACGCGAGGGTGATGTTACAGATGCAGAAGTAGCAGGATTACGCGATTGTGTAGATCATCTAGCCATTTTTGAACGCCCGCCAGATTCTGGAACAACGGGAATATTCCAGAAAATACAGCGATTTGGGAGATTTTTACAACAGGGGACACCGCCAAGTGTACTCAACCGTTACTCAGTTGAAATGCAAACATGGGTTGATAACTGGGTGGAAGCGGGGAAATGCGATGTAATTACCTGCGAACATAGCGTCAATGAAATTTATGTGCAGCCACATTTTCAGAAACAGCTAAAAACCATAGTTAATGTTCATAGTTCTGTTTACGCTACTTGTCGAAACCAACTATCAACGGGCATTTCCGAAAATTCCTTCAGAGACAAAATAAATCTGCCACTTTTGCAACGTTATGAGCAAAACTACTGTGCGAAATTTTCGGCAATTGTCGCCACAACCGAAGAAGATAAAATTCAACTACAAGAATTTAACCCCAATAGTGAAATTACAGTTATTCCCAATGGTGTAGATTTAGTTTCTTTCCCCAACCGTACCACCGATCCAGGTGGACATCGCTTAATTTTTATTGGTGCAATGGATAATTTGGCAAATATTGATGCTGTCTGCTTTTTTAGCAACGAAGTTTTGCCAGAAATCCAAAAGTTATATCCAGATACAACTTTCGATATTGTCGGTTCTCATCCAGTACCAGAAGTTTTAGTACTTGATCAAAAACCAGGAATTAATGTGCTTGGGCGTGTACCTTCGATGGTAGAATATTTGCATCAAGCCACCATCTGCGTTGTACCTATGCGGACTGGGTTTGGCATTAAAAATAAAACTTTAGAGGCAATGGCAGCTGGTGTACCTGTAGTTGCTAGCGATCGCGGTTTAGAAGGATTAAATGTCGATGGTGCGAATAAAACACTACGAGCATTACGAGCAAATAAATCGGTAGAGTATGTCACCGCAATTAGTCAACTATTTGAGCATCCACATCTGCGTTCAGAATTGTCTCACAATGCCAGACAACTAGTAGAAACACAATTCACTTGGGATATTGCTGGTAAAAGCTATGAACAAGTTTGTCTTGGGAGAGAGTAATACTAATTCGTAATTACGCTCTCTACGAACGCGGCAGCGTGTCGAAGACAGACGCTAAAAGCGTAGCTTGCTTAAGAGTAAGAGTCCGGGGACTCGCTACCCCTGCCAAGACAGTAATTCGTAATTAGGACAAACATAAAAATGCTTGATCGATTAAAGATCCCATTCTATGTTTTTAGTTAAATTCTAATTTTTCTTTCTTGTCGGTGTCCGATGATGTGTAGAGACGTTGCATCACAACGTCTCTAATTAGTAGTGCAGATTATCTGATCTAAATTGCATTGCTTGTTATTTATAGCCGTAGTCAAACAGGTTAGCACAGTGTTAATTGCCCAAAGCCTTGAAAAACTGGGTTTTTACTCAGTACTGGCTCAACGCCCCGCTATCTATACATAGCACTCAGCACTTTGCTATAGCTTGTGAAAAAGCACGTCAATTATTGTCAAATTTACTAGAAGACCCTAACACAAGTAATTTCTTATGCTTACGCTTATTCTTATTCTTGAGAGTAATCAAATAATTATCAACGTAACGAAAAGCCGCTGCACCGTCGTAATCAGCAATGGCTATAGCTTGCAAGAAAACCTTTGAAGGAATTTCAAACCCTAAAAATTTTTCTGTTAAAATTAGTAAATCTTCCTCTGTGGCAGGAAAAGTAGTTTCTTCTGCCTCTTCTGAATCGGAAAATATATCTTCAATTAATGTTTTGTACACTTTGTACCTCCCCAAAAGCATAAGATGCAAAGCCTGTGATAAAGTTTAGCTGCTGATCACGAGTTTGTAAGTTAACCGGGAGTTCAGTACCAGGACATCCTATCTCCCGTAAAATCTCCAAACAATAACTACTGAGTTTAGTATATGGAGCTTGCTCCAATTCTTGAGCTACTTCTAGAGCCATCTTCAGATTGACTTGGATAACCGTCTTTACAGGGTTGGTCATAAACACGCCCTAATAAACTGGATGCTCTAAGTTTTGATCACAAGCACAAATAGCGTAACGGTGTTTTTGCGGAATTTATGAAGAGGGGAAATTAAAATATCAGCGCATTTGCGGTAATATATCCAAAATTATGTAAATTAGGCTGAGAGTTAGGTACTAACCCTCACCTCTAACCGTATAAATATGTAAGTTTAGTAATAAATCTTACAGCGTTGTTGCAAATGAGAATAGGGAACGGGGAAATTCCCATATTGGAGAGCCAAATAAATTTTTGCTAGCCGCCGCTGACTGGTGGAATCAGCACGACTTCATCCCCATTTTGTAGTAAGGTGTCTGGTTCAACAAATATTAAATTAATCCCGAAACGTGTGACTTCACGCCATTGGGAGAGTTCAGGATGTTCAGTTATGAGGCGATCGCATACTGCTTTAACTGGCACACTATTAGGAAATTCTAGCACCAATTCTGAAACCTTAAAGGCTTCTTGATAAGCAGCGAATAGCTTGACGGTAATGGTGATTGCAGATTTAGACATACAAAATACTTTGGCAGTACCAGCAAGTGGCTTAATACTTGACTAGCACCCTGAACTCTTGGGATTTATTATACATTAATAACTACATGATTTCATCTCATGTACAGATAATGAGTATGACTCCCCCAGTCATTGTACCCCTCCTCAGAAACAAGCAATTACGGTGTACACACACTTCTCCATACAAAACTTAAATTGTTGTAGTTCCTCCTAAATCGCCCGTAATTAGTAATTCGTAGTTACAACCAGATTTAATTACGAATTACTAATTACGAATTACTAATTATTTTGACTATTCAGCATTAAGAATTTTTGGTACTTTGAAAAATTCACCTTCTTGTTCCGGGGCACCATTGAGAATACTTTCCCGCTCAGGATAGGGTTGTAATTCATCCTCTCGTGTAATATTGCTGACATCAATTGCCCGTGTTGTTGGGGACACATTACTGACATCAAGTTCATTTAGCTGTTCGATATAGTCTAGAATATTGCCCAATTGGGTAGTGAATTGTTCCTCTTCTTCTGGAGTCAATTCTAAACGAGCAAGATTAGCTACTTTGTGAACCTGTTCTTGGTCAATCATAAATTGTTATTTGTCATTGGTCATTTGTCATTTGTTATTGGTCATTAGTCCTTAGCAAATGACAAAGAACTAATGACTAATGACTAAAAGAATACGTCAATTTGCGATCGCCCGGTGGTTTTCAGCCAGTTTTGGGCTTCAATGTAGTTATTGGGAGCCATACGAATCGCTCGAATCCAATAGTCTGCGGCTTGGTCAAAAAGTGCTTCACCAGCCTCGTTATCTCCAGATTCTTTTTCCTTTTCGCCTTGGTAGTGATAAATGACGGCGATGTTGTTTAAGGCTTGGGGTAGGCGTGGGTTTAACTCAATTGCCTGGTGATATAGTTCTAAAGCCTTTTGGTGGTCGCCATTGCTGGCATAGATTAACCCCATATTATAGAAAATATAGCCGCGATCGCTGGTATCTTCCTCTAGTGTTAGAGCTTCTTCATAGTATTCTAATGCTTCAGCATATTCCCCTTCTGCTTGGGCTGACATGCCATCTCGATAATAAACAAACGCTTCTTTAGCTTTTTTGTTAGTTGGCAGGATCTTCAGGATGATATCTGCCATAACTGTAAAGGATTTGTCAATAAAATTATCGTTTTTTTGTGTTCTTGGCATATTTGTCTCTGGGTATTGGGCATTGGGCATTGGGCATGGGGCATGGGGCATGGGGAAAACGCTTTTTTATCCCCTTGTTCCCCTTGTCTCCCTCATCTCCCCAATCCTCTAGTTCACTCAATAGCTAATTTAACTGATTTGTGGGGGCATTCTTCTCACTGAGGGGTACGATACATTCTGAACTGTTATGCCGAGAGTTGTTTACCAAGGTGCTGACTGGATATGCAGTCATTGCTGGCGCTGGATAGGAACGCAATAGCTGCTGTAGGGTTTGGGGCGTTTGCACTTGGGAATTTAGCCATAAATCGTAATCTTGTGGCTCCAAAATTACTGGCATCCGCTCGTGGATAGGTTGGAGTAATTCGTTAGCTGCCGTTGTCAAAATTGTACAAGAGATTATTTCCTCGTTAGTAGGCGATCGCCATTTCTCCCACAAACCAGCAAAACCGAAGGGTTGCCCATCTTGGAGACGAAAATAAAACGGCTGTTTTTTACCTTGTTGGCGTTGCCACTCATAAAACCCATCAGCTAACACTAAACAGCGTCTGTGTTTAAAAGCCGAACGAAAAGCGGGTTTTTCGGCAACAGTTTCTGCCCTAGCGTTAATTAGCTTTGCTCCCATTCCTGCATCTTTCGCCCATGACGGAATTAACCCCCAATGCAATTGCTTAAATTCACGCTTTTCGCTTTCGGGATTTTGTAACACTGTTGCCACCATTTGCGTAGGTGCAATGTTATATTCGGCTGCTAAATCTGGAACTGATTCCAGATGGAAAACTTCAGATAATCTTGCTGCCGACTGGTTTAGAGTAAATCTTCCACACATACTTTTATTTTCGACCACTGAACTAAATTAAACATATCAATCTCACAAGTAAATAATATTTTTTTTATTTTCTCGGATAATTTTATTTAGTACGCTCAGATGCTAAATATAAAAAAAAATATCCGGTTTTTGGAAAATCTTTTGGTAAAATATTTTATTTTGAACCTTCACTGATCAACATATTCCTAACTGTATTTTAGCATGGAACTACTGCGTCTGTACGATTTTTTACCTTCTGGTAATGGTTATAAGATACGTCTTTTATTGACACAACTAGGTATGCCTTTTGAAAGAATAGAGCTTAACATCTTGAAAGGTGAGACTCAAACATCAGAATTTTTAAGTAAAAATCCTAACGGGAAGATACCTGTTCTGGAAATTAAGCCAGGGAAATACTTGGCAGAATCAAATGCCATATTGGTGTATCTGAGTGAAGGTACAGAATTTTTACCTTATGACCACTTTTTACGGGCACAGGTGCTGCAATGGTTATGTTTTGAACAATATAGCCATGAGCCTTTTATTGCTAAATCAAGATTTTGGATTTCTATTTTAGATAAAGCTGAAGAATACATTGAAGCTATCAAGCAAAATCGTGAACCAGGTTATGCAGCACTTAGATTGATGGATAAACACTTAACTGCTCACACTTTTTTTGTAGGAGAACGTTACACAATTGCTGATATCGCCTTGTTTGCTTACACTCATGTAGCTGACGAAGGTGGGTTTGATTTGACACAATTTTGTGCTATCCAAGCTTGGATAAAAAGAGTCAAAGCTCAATCAAGATATATAAGTATTACACAGGCATAAAAATTCAGTTTTGCGAGTTTATGCCTCTCGTTTCTTAGCTCTAGTAGAGGATTTACTGAAAGAATGTAGCCTAATATTCAGAAGGAAGCAGAGGATAAAAAAGGTTTTCTTAAGCAGTAACTAGTACAGTTTGGCGTAAATCAGCCACCCATTTTAAATGTCTGAAACCTTTGCAAACAATTAATTACGAATTACGAATTACGAATTCCGCCTTGCGGTACTAAGTATCTGTGTCTATTTCTATCAGCTTTTGCCGCGAGGACAAACCTGACTTAATTCTGATATAAGATTTGGGTAGATCAAATTTCTCTGCTAGTAGTTTAATTAACTCTTCATTAGCCTTACCATCAACTGGGGGCGATTTTAAATAAACGGTTAGACTGCCATCAGGTTGTTCTTCAATTTTTTGCTGTTTTGAATTAGGTTTCACCTTGACTTTTTTTTGCATAACTTATTCCGTGTAATTGTCGTAGCCACAACCAGCCTAAAACACAACCTAATAAATAATGAGGAAAATCCCACCAAACAAAGGTAGTACCAAGTAACAATTTACCTATCAAGGTGGCGCGAGTTTCTTCTAATAGTGGCGGATGCCAAAGTTGCAAGAATTCTAGTATACAGGTGATGACAAAAACCCAGATAGGAATTTGGATTACTGCCGACCGACTTCTGAAAAACCAAAATGCGAACAGACACCAAAATATTTCGTAAAATACAGCGGCTCCGTAGTCATTAAACCAGTGAGAGGCAGGGCCATTATAATACTTCAACAAAAAGCCCATCGGTATAACGATAAGCACAGAAAGAATGATAAATATTGTTTGTTTACGGTGTCTAAGCATTTTCTATAGACTAGAGACTAAGCAAAATTTTAGCAGCCGAATCACTATAAGTCGCTACTAAGTACTGGGTACTGGAGCGCCCATTACTTACCTTCTTGCCATGCTGAAATTGGAGAAATCCTAGGTGCGACACGTTGAAAAGTGAAGATAACCGCTAGCCTAGTAAAGTACGTGCTATTGAGAAAATGTAGAACTTGCTACCGTTACAAATTGTAGTTATTGGGGGTGGGGCGGCGGGATTTTTTGGCGCGATCGCTTGTGCTAAAGCCAATCCTGATGCCCAAGTTACTTTACTCGAAGCCAGTCGCCAACCCCTAGCGAAAGTGCTAATTTCTGGTGGCGGACGCTGCAACGTCACTCACGCTTGCTTTTTCCCCGAAGAGTTAGTGCAAAATTATCCCAGAGGTGCAAAAGCTTTGCGGGGTGCTTTTACTCGGTTTAGTCCTCAAGATACAGTAGCTTGGTTTGCTACTCACGGAGTCTATCTCAAAACTGAAGCTGATGGCCGGATGTTTCCTGTCACCAATACTTCAGAAACCATTGTGGAATGTTTGATTAAAGCGGTGGCCACGTCTGGGGTAAAACTCCGTATTGGTACATACGTAACTTCGGTGAAAAAAACCTCAGCAGATGAGGGGTTTGATATTCTTCTGAAGTCGGAAGAGACGATTAAATGCGATCGCCTACTTCTGGCAACCGGCAGCAGCCTTGTGGGTTATAAAATTGTTCGAGAGTTAGGTCATCAAATTGAACCACCAGTACCCTCGTTATTTACCTTCAATATTCTCGATCCAAAGCTGCGGGCATTGGCTGGAGTTAGTGTTAACCCTGCCCAATTACGGTTATCTGCGGGCGGAAAATCCCAATTACAACAAACTGGGCCACTACTAATTACCCACTGGGGTTTGAGTGGCCCGGCTGTTTTGAAGCTTTCTGCTTGGGGTGCAAGAGTTCTGCACCAAAGCCGCTATCAAGCCACATTATTGATTAATTGGCTGCCTGATTTGCACCAAGAACAAGTGCGAGAGAAAGTTTTAGCAGTTAAAGATGAATGGGGAAAGAAAGCGATCGCATTGCATCGCGGCGTTGACCTACCCCATCGCCTCTGGCAATATATCATTGACCGTGCAGGTATTACCATAGATGACCGTTGGGCAGAAATATCTAGTAAAACCTTAAATCAACTATTGCAAGAACTTACTCAGGGAAAATACTTAATCAACGGTAAAGGAGCCTTCAAAGAAGAATTTGTTACCTGTGGCGGCGTCAATCTCAAAGAAGTCAACTTCAAGACGATGGAAAGTAGGTTAGTTCCTGGTCTTTATTTTGCCGGAGAAATCTTAGATATTGATGGTGTTACTGGTGGATTTAACTTTCAAAGTGCTTGGACAACCGGGTATTTAGCAGGGATAGCAATGGCCACTAACGACTAATAGTCTGTCAATCCAAAATTGACGGGTTTGGACTGACACGGAGAATAGTCTCCGTGTTAACTTCAACCATCTACCAGTTTTTTAGGAACAAGCGATCGCTACTTAACTATATTTACTTATAAAAATTCATACTAATTATTTAGCATTTTCCACCTTGCCACTCCGCATTCACACCAGCCACCCTAGAGAAGGCAAAATGTTTAGGGTGTATTAATTTTTTCATGAAAAATAATATTAACACTGATGAAAATACTGCGTTTGAAATTACGTTTAACGTTAGCCAGTATATGCTTCATGGTTTTCCAGTGCTTGGTATTCCTGATGAGGCACGTGCTGTCAAATACTTCAGTCTCAATCCATTTCTACCAAATGCCCAGAATCGTTGTCCGATTGAATGTGCCTATTGTGTCTGTCATCAAGACCATGACTGGCATCATTATCCCCAAAACTTTCAGGATGTCTCAGCTCCGGTTGACCTGCTTGATATTTTGCTAAACTGCATTTTTGCTACACAGGAGGGACAAAAGGGTTTTCCGATTTCACTATGTGACTACTCTGACCCCTTTATTCCAGCCCATCGAGAACGTGTACTATCAATTCTGGATGCACTGATTGACCGGAAAGCTGCCAACATGGTCTACATCACCACAAAAGTTCATCCTGGTCAATCTTTTCTAGAGCGCCTCAAAACAACTCTAGAGCGACCTAATTCACTTCGAGTCACAGTCTTTGTCAGTCTACCTCCCTTGAAACCAGGTTATGAGCAAGCCTCAATTCAGAGTCGGGTACAATTGCTGCAAGATTTAGTCAACCTTGGCATTCCTTGTTGTTGGTATCTGCGTCCACTGGTTGAAGAGTGGTTTGATGAAGCCTTAATGTGGCAATTGGCACGCACGCTACTACCTCATGTCTCCCGTCACGTTATTTTATCTGGACTTGTGATGTCTGAAGAGATTGAAGCGAGTCTGTTAAAACAGGAATTAATCGTTCCAGAATGGGATCGCACACAACCAGGACGTAAGCAATACTTGTCATTGGAGTTCGAGTCAAAACTGCGTTCAATTCTCAGCACTGTTGCTAGTGAGCAAAATATTTCTCTGGGCCCGATAATGGGACATCGGCTGTGCGGTACTAATGGTAATCATGCCTATGGCTGCTTGATTTGCGCCAAACAAAACCGTTATTGCCAGCTTTTTCAACTTCATCACTATGGTGAGACGATCGCAGCCGAAGATAATCAACGCCTCAAAACGCTACTAAGGCAAGATTCAGTGAAAGTAAGCTCATCTTTACAACCAGAGCCATCAATAGAAGAATGTCGTTAGGGAGGTAGGAATGAATCTCCATAAATAATTAGAAACAGTCTGATTGCCTCACCGCTATGCGTCTACAAAATTGTTGTATTGCATCATAAAGAGGGAAAATTATCTTGCGATTGTAGATCAATTTTGAACACACCCAACAATGAAATTCAGCGAAATCATCCGTCAATTTGGAGACGCAGCCACCAATCATAGTCTGACTAGCAACCCAGATCAAGACCCAGAAATTACAGGAGTAGCAGCCATTGATGAAGCTATCAACGGTACTCTCAGCTACGTAGAAGGTGCAAAATTTGGGTCTTTTGTCGGCAAGACTAATGCTAGTGCTTTAATTTTGCCCCAGGATGAAAAATTACAGGCGCTTGCAGAAGAGAGGCGTATTGTTTGGCTAGCAACCCCAGATCCGCGATTATTGTTTGCCAAAGCGATCGCACTTTTTTACCAACCATATCGCCCCATCCCAGAAATTCATCCCACCGCTGTAATTCACTCCACGGCAAAAGTTGGTAGTGATGTTTATATTGGCCCCCATGCTGTGATCCAACAAGGGGTAGAAATTGGTAATGGTGCAATCATTCATCCCAATGTGGTGATTTACCCAGATGCCAAAATAGGCGATCGCACCACCTTACACGCCAATTGCACCATCCACGAACGCACCCGCATCGGTGCAGATTGCGTCATTCACAGTGGTGCTGTTATCGGTGCAGAAGGCTTTGGTTATGTTCCTACCCGTACTGGTTGGTTGAAAATGGAACAATCTGGCTATACAGTTTTAGAAGATAACGTGGAAGTTGGCTGCAATACCGCCATTGACCGTCCAGCCGTCGGAGAAACACGAGTAGGACGCAGTACAGTAATTGATAACTTAGTCCAAATAGGCCATGGTAGCCAAATCGGTTCTGGCTGTGCGATCGCAGGTCAGGCTGGCATGGCGGGAGGTGTTAAACTAGGAAATCGCGTTATTTTAGCTGGACAAACAGGCATAGCTAATCAAGTGAAAATGGGAGATGGAGCGATCGCATCTGCTCAAAGTGGAATTCACAGCGATGTTGCACCAGGAGAAATTGTCTCTGGAACTCCAGCCATTCCTCACAAACTATATCTCAAGGTATCTGCTGTTTATAGTCGCCTCCCAGATATGTATCAATCACTAAAACAATTGCAACGTAAATTCAAAAATAGCAATGAATAACCAAATTTAACGCGTTACGCCCAAAATT
Source organism: Nostoc sp. (assembly GCA_041743605.1). Classification (GTDB taxonomy): domain Bacteria; phylum Cyanobacteriota; class Cyanobacteriia; order Cyanobacteriales; family Nostocaceae; genus Nostoc. The sequence continues at coordinate 257 of JBGTMK010000292.1, read as the reverse complement.
CCCCAATTTCAGCACACCAAGAAGGTAGGGTGTTGACTCTGTGGCTTTTTAGGAGTTAAGAAATCACGCAAATTATGTGTAGTCATTGCGAGCTTTGCGAAGCAATCCCAGAGACTTTGCGATTGCTTTGCAAAGCTCGCAATGACACAAGAGAGATTTTGCCCTGACACAAAAATAGCATGAGTCAAAAACGTCCAAATTTCATCAAAGTCAACAGCCTAGCAAGAAGGTGGGTACTAGTACACGGCGTAAATAAA
>JBGTMK010000291.1:0-6987 GCA_041743605.1 Nostoc sp. | reverse complement strand
GCAGGATGAGGACGTAAAACTCGCCCCCGTCGCTGAATAAATTGGCGAGGATTACCAGAACTTGATAAAATCACCGCAGTTTGAATTGCCGGAATATCAACACCTTCATCTAAACAACGAATTGCCACTAAACCCTGCAACTCTCCACTTTCAAATTGATGGCGTAAAATTTCCCGTTCTTGTAAAGTTGTTTGAGCCGTATAGGTGCTTACCTTGTAGCCTAAATCCACTCCCAGAATTTTAGCAACAGCTTTGAGTTGGCGTAACGATGAACGTTGTCCCGCATCTTGGGAACCATCACTACAATAAAAAAGTGTGTGAGTAGTGTCGCGGCGAGTTGTCATTAAATCTCGCAAGGCGGTTAATTTATTTTCCGCCGCACCAATTAATCTTGCTCTTTGCATTAACAAAGGCTTTAAATCTTCATTGTCTTCAAAGTTTCCGCCATTTTCTCGATCGCGATAAAGTAGCGATCGCCCAATTCTTTTAGTTAACTTTAAATAAGCAATACTTTCAGCCTCAGTTAACTCCACCAACACCGGATAATACAGATAATGTACCAAAGCCCCTTGAGCGATCGCATCCCTCAAAGTAAACTCTGGCTGGAGAACTGGGCCAAAATAATCAAATAGAGATTGAGTACCAAAATCATCAAAATATCTTTCCGGTGTGGCAGATAAAGCCAGCCTCAACCCCACACTGCGCGGCAAACTTTCTTCTAATTTGGGTGCGCCTAAATTATGCGCCTCATCCCCAATAATTAAAGTTTTGGCGGGAAAATATTTGAGTTGAGACTGAAACCCATCTCCAATTAAAGTGGAGTTCGTAGTAATCACCGTGACAAACCGTTGAGAACCAGAACGCAGATTATAAATTTGGGTAGAAAGTTGACTTTGCCAAGTGCGTAAATTCTCGAAAGCTAAAATGGGTTGCAAATTAAATTTTTCACATTCTCGCGCCCATTGAGTGACAAGATGGCGATAGGGACATACCACCACCAGAACTTGTAAATTAATCTGCTGATATAATTCACAAGCGATCGCTAATGCGGTAATCGTTTTACCACTACCAGTAGCCATTTTCAGCGTCCCTCTGCCATTGTTGGTAAACCAGCTAGCGATCGCTTGGCGCTGATATTGCCGCAATTGCAGAGACGGAGGCATTCTTGGGCATCCTGGTAATGGTTGCGTGTGATAACTGCCCTTACTTTCCCTTATAAATGGTAATTTCAACCGGAAAGTGGGCAGTTGTTGCACTGGATTTTGCGTCAGGTACATATTCATTTAGTCATTGGTCATTGGTCATTGGTCATTGGTCATTGGTCATTGGTCATTGGTCATTGGTCATTGGTACTTATCTTTCCCAATCCCCATTCCCTATTCCCTATTCCCCATTCCCCATTCCCCAATTCAGTTGTAACCACGCCAAACACCAATGAGTGAACCCTGCACCTGTACTTGCATAGCGCTGACTTCTATGGGATTGTACTTAGGATTTGCTGGTTTGAGGGTGACGCGATCGCCTTGGCGATAAAAACGTTTTAATGTTGTACCAAATCCATCAACTCTGGCGGCGACGATAGTGCCATTTTTTAAATGATTTGGTTCTGCTACTGGACGCAGAAATACCACATCGCCATCAGTAATTAAATCTTCAATCATACTATCGCCAGCTACGCGCAAAGCGTAGGTTTGGGGAGGTAAATCAAAATTAGAAAAGTCTAAATGATCTACAGCATCGGTAAACGGTTCTATTAAACCACCAGCCGCGATCGTGCCCAAAATTGGTACACCTTGCTTAACAGGACGCAAAATCCGAATTGTTCGTGCTTGTCCTTCAGTCCATTCTATATATCCTTTAGTGCGTAAATGCTCTAAACGACTTTGAATTGGTGCTGGTGACTTCAAGTTCATCGCTTGCATCATTTGCCGAATAGAAGGTGAATGCTGGTGCGATCTGATGTATTCTGCCAACCATTCGTAAAGTTCTTGTTGAGCTTCAGTTAGACGTTCCATAAATTTGTGGGAAGTAATTATAAATGTCTCTAGAACATTAGTACTACAAAAAACTCCCCATAACAAGAGAAAAGTAAAAATATGAAAGGCAAAAGCAAAATTATTTTCTTTTCTTTTACCTTTTGACAAATAAGAATATTACAGGTTACAGGTTAGAGGGTACAGGTTACAAGCAAGAAAACTATACCCTATACCCTGTGCCCTATTCCCTACTCTGCTCCTAAAAGACTTGCAAGCAAAGCCTTTTGGGCATGGAGGCGATTTTCTGCCTGTTCCCAAACTCGTGATTGGGAACCTTCAATAACTGCCTCGGTAATTTCTTCACCGCGATGAGCTGGTAAGCAGTGTAAAACAATTGCCTCTGGCTCGGCAAGGCTCAATAACTGCTCCGAAATTTGGTAAGGCTGGAAAATTGGCATCCGGTTATCGGCTTCTGCTTCTTGTCCCATACTTGCCCAAACATCAGTGTAAAGTACAGCAGAACCCTTTGCAGCTAATTCTGGATCGTGAGTGAGGAGGACTTCAGTTTTGTTGTTAGCGATCGCTCTTGCTTGCTCTACAATCCTAGAATCTGGTTCATATCCGCTAGGGGTAGCAATTCTAACATTCATCCCCACCAAAGCACAGCCCAACATCAGAGAATTCGCGACATTATTTCCATCACCTACGTAGGTTAAAGTTAACCCCGAAAGAGTGTTAAAGCTTTCTTGAATCGTCAATAAATCAGCTAATACCTGACAAGGATGTTCTGCATCAGTAAGCGCATTAATTACTGGAATATTGGCATAGTGAGCAAAAGTTTCCAAATCTTGCTGGGCAAAAGTGCGAATTGCCAAAATATCCAGATATCGATCCAACACTCGCGCCGTATCCTGTAAAGGTTCCCCACGACTAACTTGAGTGACATTAGGGTTGAGATCAATTACCTGTCCACCAAGTTGGTACATCGCCACAGTAAAACTTACCCGCGTGCGAGTTGAAGCTTTGGAGAACAACAACCCCAAAACCTTATTACACTGCAACTTCAACTGCTGTGATTTAAGTTGGGTTGCCAATTGCAGAAGTTCTTGAAGTTCAGTAGGAGTGATGTCCGCTAGACTTAATAAATCTCGTCCGAGCAATGCTGCCATGCTTGTAATCTGTAAAAAATAATTATATATTTCTGTCCCTTTATTCAACCGTGCCAAGAAAATACAGTTTTAGAACTGACCAGATATTTTTGCGTCCACTCCAGGATTTGAGTAAGCTTTTGGTATAAATATTAATTTATCAACTTTATCAGTGATTCTAATCACTGATTTGTCTCTGTTTCATCACAATTTCAGCACCAACTAAAACTGTCCAGGCGCAAAACAGCAGCGATATTGCCAAAATCTCTAGTCTTCTAGTCTTATTTCTGAACAGGCAAATATTTTTTAGTAATTACAGCTAGACAAATGAACTCATTATGGTACAATAAGAAATTGTGGTTGCTAATTGAGAGTAATCAAAGAAATTGCCAGCATAGCACAGTGGTAGTGCATCCGACTTGTAATCGGAAGGTCGCGAGTTCAAATCCCGCTGCTGGCTTTAACTGAAAAACCCTGAAAGCAGGGGTTTTCGCTTTTTGAACAATACCCCATACCGCGATTTAGCATATTAATATTGTGCTAAGTTATCCTGAAATATAATTAACTGTGGGAAAGATTTAGTTCAAGTTTAGTTCAATGAAGTGGACTATTGAGGCAGTTAATGAGCGGCTGAAGGTAGGGAATGTAGAGATAGCAGTGTACCAGAGAAGCGATCGCATCTTTTAGATACAGGTGAAGATGCAGGTGAACCTCTAATACCCATTTGGTTGGAGAAAATTTCTCAACGAGTAGCAATCAAGTTGTAACGGTAACTCGTGCAAATTTTAACGAAACTAGAAAAGGAAGGTATGGGGGGGCAGGTGCAGATGATTTATATCGATCCGCCTTATGGAATTAAATATGGTTCAAATTTTCAGCCATTTGTCAATAAGCGAGATGTAAAGGATGGCAAAGATGAAGACCTGACCCAAGAACCAGAAACAATCAAAGCATTTAGAGACACTTGGGAGTTAGGAATTCATTCTTATTTATCTTATTTGTGCGATCGTTTATGGCTGGCAAAAGATTTACTTCATGAAAGTGGTTCTATTTTTGTGCAAATAGGTAATAAAAACGTCCATCGAGTAAGGTGCTTAAGAGGATGTTTGAAAAGTATTTCTCGGTAAATTTAGGCACTTTAGATCCCCCCTAACCCCCCTTTTTAAGGGGGGAACCAGACTCAAAGTCCCCCAATTTATCGGGGGATTTAGGGGGATCTAAAACTTTTGATACCGACAAGAGGACTTTTCAAACAACCTCTAATGGATGAAGTATTTGGCAGTGATAACTTTTGTATTGAAATTATTCTTATGAAAGCAAGCAGCCAGTCATCTAAATTATTGCTATATGTTTCATCTTCAGGACTTATACCAATTAGTAATTACATAATTACGAATTACGAATTACGAATTAGTACAAGTCCTGTCGTTCATGAATTCGCAAGTTCTCGGTAGCGTTCCTGAACTTCCTGAATCGAAAACAAAGTTTCAAACTTCAACCCTGCTGACTGGTACAACTCGCCTCCCCCTTGCTCTCTATCTATCAGTGAAATTACTTGATTTACAGTATAACCCGCATCCTTAAGACGCTCAACTGCTTTCAGAGCAGATTGTCCAGTTGTAACCACGTCTTCCAAAACTACAACTTTTGCACCTTCTGGTAAACTAGGGCCTTCTATATAAGCTCTCGTGCCATAACCCTTAGCTTCCTTGCGAATAATCAGCGCTGGTATCGGTCGGTTTTCATAAACAGAAACTATACTCACTGCTGTCACAATTGGGTCAGCCCCCATTGTTAAACCACCTACAGCCTGTGTATCTACAGGTAATAAAGGGAACACTAACCGCCCAACTGCTAAAGCACCTTGAGGATGCAGTGTAACCTGTGTCTTGTTGACATAATAAGAACTACGTAGCCCAGAAGAAAGGAGAAAATCACCCTCTTGATAAGCAAGTTGGCAAAATAAATCTAGTAGCTTGTGGCGCAAGGTGGTCAAATCAGGAGTGGTTGCCCAAATATCTGAGTGGGTAAGAGTTTCAGTAGGATACGTCATTACAAAACATTAAAAGTTGTGCTACACCAAAGGTTGAACTCATCAGAGTTCTGAACTTAAGCATAAATTAAGATTCGCCCAAAACAAAAATTGAGGAGTCGGAAACGTGCGTATAAAATTCAAAACCCTTGGTGGTTTATTAGTGCTACTTGCTGCTGGTATTGCTTTTCCCTCGGTTGCATCTGCCCAAACAGAAACACCTAAAACTGAAACTACGAGTGATGTATTTGAACGAGCTTATTTTCGTCACGATCGCAATTTCTACGAAAATAGCAGCCTCAAACGCCAGCTAGACTCATTTCTAGGATCTGGTTCTGGTTTCGGTGGTTCCTTCCCAGAAAATGAAATTGCCCGCGATGCTGAGTTGGTTAACACTTTATATCATGATGTCCTGACTCAGCAAGTTGGCAACGATCCTTATATTCGCACCCCTGATTTACCAAATCCTTATGACACATCCCTGATGATGTCTCCTCGTTTGAATAGCAACAAACTCAGAGTAGGAACTGAATTCAGGTTTGAAACCTTACCATCTCGGTAAGATTGGGGAGTGAAGAAGGGAATAGGGTACAGCTTACAGGGTACAGATTATTCCCTGTCACCTGTCACCTCTCCCCTAATTCTGTCTATTACTAGTTTTTGATGATGTCAGTGCGCCCTGCTGGAATCGAACCAGCCTGAAGACGAATTATGAGTTCGTTGCCTCCCCAATCGGCCAAAGGCGCTTGTGCTGTTGAGTTTTGATCTGCTATGAGTAAATTGCTTTAACTCTTAGGTCAACCTTCTTTGCTAATTTTCCCAATGAGGAGAATACCTCATATACTGAGTTTAGCCAATTCAATGAATATACCACAAATTTACTACTTGTGAATACTCGACAATAACTTATCAGATTTTTATACTACATAATTTAATTATGAAATAGTGCAAACTAATATTGATTAAGTTCCTTTAAGGATTGAGGTCAAAAGCTTCACTATTCTTAAATAGACCAGCATTCTATTGTGATAGCTTGTCAGCAATGAAAATAAATTCTACTGTACTTCTTACTTTGATTTTGTTAATCCTGATGATGGGAGCCGGTTCTGTAAGTGCGCTTCTGGGGTTTGAACTAGGGAGTTCAGCACTTAAAGGCGTTACCACACCAGATGGGCGTCCCACGACGAAATTTGCCAGCAATAAGGCAAATAGTTCTCAACAAGGAGGGCTAGTGCTATTAAAAGAGGAAGAGATTCTGAAAATTGTCAAGGCGCGAGTTGAGGGTAAGACCAAGGCTGCTAAATCAGAAAAGCTAGAGGAAGACGATGAAGAAACCAATAGCAGCAAGCAGAAACCAGAGGAAAAACCCCCAGCAGTGGTTGAAGAAAAACTCCAGCCTGGTTTTCCGGTTACTGCCCAAAGTGAGGGTGTAACCATGACTGTAGAATCTTTCCGCTACTCTGGTGGTGATTTGCTCCTGAAAGTGAAAATGCAGAACAAAGGCAAGGATTCTGTGCGCTTCCTGTATAGTTTTCTGGATGTTAGCGATGATAAAGGACGAACCCTGAGTGCCAGTACAGAGGGTTTACCAACAGAATTGCCTGTAAATGGGCCAGCATTTTCAGGTACAGTGAGCATTCCCACAGCTTTACTTGATGATGTCAAGAAAATATCACTTGCTCTTACCGATTATCCCGCTCAAAAATTGAAGCTAGAGGCATTGGATATTCCTGTAGAAAGGTAGATTGGCATTGGGAATTGGGCATGGGGCATTGGGAATTGGGCATGGGGCAGAGGGGAAAAACTTGCTGCTCCCTCATCCCCTTCATCT
>JBGTMK010000290.1:0-11632 GCA_041743605.1 Nostoc sp. | reverse complement strand
TTCATTGGTAGAACAATGGCTCAACCAAGACTACTTTCATCTACCGCCGCCCAAATCCACTGGACGAGAGTTATTTGGTGTGACTTACCTGCATCAGTGTTTAAAAGATGCTCAAGCATACCAACTTAATGCTGCCGACATACTGGCAACTCTTACCGAATTGACAGCGGCTTCAATTGTTCATAGTTACCGCACTTTTTTGCCTGAAATGCCACAACGGGTACTATTATGTGGAGGTGGTGGTCGAAATCTCTACTTAAAACAAAAATTACAGTTATTGTTAACATCAATACCAGTCTGGACTACAGATGAAGTCGGCTTGAATGCAGATTTTAAAGAAGCGATCGCCTTTGCAGTTTTAGCCTACTGGCGACATTTGGGCATTCCTGGCAACCTACCTACTGCCACTGGGGCACCTCAAGAAGTGCTTTTGGGAGAAATTCATCAAAGTCAGTCCTGAGTCTTAAGTAGGGAGTGGGAAAAGAATTCCTAACTTCTAACTCTTAACTCCTAACTCAGCACTGCTATAACTGTAGTCTTGGCGGTACTCGATCAAGACAGGGAATATAAAAGTGGCTCATACTTTTTTATTAGAACCAGGACGCTGGGCAATGGAAGGAAATTGGCTGGAACGTAATGGTGCGCCAATCAGCGTCAAGGGTATGACCTTGGTAGCTTGGAATCGGGATAACTGGTTTACTATGGCTACAAAACTGATATTCCCCGGTAGCGATCGCTCAGAAATCTCTCTCCAATACAAGGGGCGACTGCATGAGGGAGAGCGACAGTATACTTTTTTACTACAACATAATATTTGGGGGCAGGTTGAAGGCGAAGGCTGGATTGGTCTAGATACTATTGTGCAGCGTTACTGGGTACTAGGCGATCGTCAACGTCGTAGTGGCTTTGAAACCCTACATCGGATTTCGGAAAATACATATTACCTCAGTAGTGGCATCTTAACTGGTCATTTTTTAGCTAACACAATGGAAGCTAGCCTAGAGCGTCAGTCAACCTAAAAGCAGCACTACTGTGCGTAGCCGACTGCTCAAATCCTGGCAATTCACTGCTTCCCTAACGTCCAATATCTCATCATTGACCTTAATTCCTAGTTGATTATCACTTCCCTACTGAGTTGTATACTAAAAAAGAAATTATCAAATTATCGTTAGACTTTTAGTATTTTTACCGAACCGTGTAGTCTGGAGTTTAGTTTCATGAATCCTAAAGTCTCTGTTATTATCCCTGCTTACAATACTGAAGCTTATATTGCGAAGGCAATAGAGTCAGCCTTAGAGCAAACTCTCACAGATATTGAAGTTATCATAGTCGATGACGGTTCAAGTGATAAAACTGTAGAAGTTGCTAAAAGTTTTACAGACCAACGTCTCAAAATAATAGTTAATGAACAAAATTTTGGGGCTGCTGCTTCGCGTAATCGTGCCCTTAGAGCAGCCCAAGGAGAATGGATTGCTGTACTTGATTCAGATGATTGGTATGCTCCAGAAAGATTAGAAAAGCTTGTGTCGGTGGCAAATGAAATAAATGCAGACATGATTGCTGATGATCTTTACTTAATCAAGGATGGTGAAACATCACCTTGGAGTACATTAATTGAAGAAAGTGGAGAAAGTATAGATAAAACTCTCCAAATTGATATCGTTTATTTTGTAGAAACAGATGTCTATGGGCAACCAGGGTTGCATCTTGGTTTAAGCAAGCCTCTATTCAAACGAGAATTTTTGGTTAAGCATGGCATCGAATACGATGAAAACATCAGGATGGGTCAAGATTTTTGGATTGATATGAAATGCTTAATCAAAGGGGCTCGCTTTTTTATTGAACCAAAACCCTATTATTTCTACCGTTCACGTCCTGGATCTCTTGTATATCAAAGCCAAATATCACGTATTAATCAATACTGCGAAGCTACTAGCTCTTTTATGCAACAAGATGCTGTGAAAAAAAATCCAGCTTTAATGCGCGCTCTGTCTTATAATCTTGCAATCTATCAGAAAAATCTAGCTTATTTTCAAGTTGTAGTGCCTATAAAACAAGGAAAATGGATAACAGCATTGACAGAAATCAGGAAAAATCCGGGCTTCTTGTATGATTTTATTTCTCGATTTAATAAAATTGTCGAACGTCGAATTCAATACTATGTGATGGGTAATAAATCAAGTTTTGACATTTATCCTAACCTAGAAAAAAAACGAAAGACTATCAATTAGTAGTATGACAGTCTTATTAATAAATAATACATTTCTTACACAGTCAAAACGAGCCTAAAGGTTGTAAATATGGTCAGGCAATAGAACGGTTACATAAATATACTGGTTCTCGACAAGCGTGAGGTACTATTTTGATCTCACTTCCATTCTTCTCTCCTTTTAGGAGAGAGGCTTTGAATTGTTCCCCCTTCCCGAAGCGGGAAGGAGGGGGTTAGTGTCCAATACAGTTCAGATCAGCCCAAAACCCTCATGTAGAGACGCGATTTATCGCGTCTTCAAAGACCAATTACCTACACCAATAATCCTTAACCCAAGCGTATTGGGTTAGTGTCTATTTGCATACTTGTACCTCACCGGATTGAAAATGGCTATATGACACCACAAGACGCACGCCAATATGCACCAGCAACTGAGCGTAACCGCGAACCAATTTTAGAAGTACTTTTACAAGTGTTGTCGGAAAGTGGCACTATTTTAGAAATAGCAAGTGGTACTGGTGAACACGCAGTCTTTTTTGCGTCTAGGCTCAGGGATTGTCTGTGGCTACCAACAGATGTAAATCCACAATTACGAGCCAGTATTATTGCATGGACTGAACACAATGTATGTGATAACGTTTATACACCGCAATATCTTGATGTCACAGAACCAGTTTGGGTAGTGGAGAATGATGCATTTGATTGGCTGAATAAGAAGCCAATTGTTGCGATCGTTAACATCAATATGATTCACATTTCACCTTGGTCAGCCTGTCTGGGATTAATGGCAGGGGCAGGTCGTATCCTCAAAGCAGGAGGTATCCTCTATTTGTATGGTCGTTTTAAACAAAGTGGAGAACATACAGCAGCGAGTAATGCAGCTTTTGACGAATATTTACGCGCTGAAAATCCAGAATGGGGTGTGCGTAACCTGGATGATGTTGTAGCAGTAGCTAGCGCCCAAAACCTCACCTTGAAACAGATTTACCAAATGCCAGCAAATAATCTTTCAGTAGTGTTTGAATGTTCTGCATAGTCAATACTTTTAGCGGGCTGTTGGAAGCCTACACTGTAACCGTTTCGGTTCAGTGTAGGAGATGTCACAAGTCACTATCCGTAAAGGGAACTATGGATGGTGAAAATCTTTTCAGCGATGGGTAAAATTCTAGCCTCGCTGTATAATCATCTGTCTGTGATACTTCCAGTTCAATTGTTTGCTGCTCTTTTTCATCAAAAAGCAATTGGATTTGATAATTTGTCCAGAATTGCTCACCTAGCTCATCTTCTAAATCAAAAAGCCGTTGTTCATCACCCCATATATCCGACCAAAGGACTATCTTATTAGCCCGAAAATTATTTTGACCTGTTGTATCTGCAATTACAAAATAGGCTTCGATATTCAAATCAAATCCCAAGTCATCGACCTCTACCTCTGCTATTTTTAAGTTAACCACTATTAAGGTGTCTGGGTTAACATTTACCACCTGCTCTTGGCGCTTTAATAACTCTTGAAGTACGAAACTAGGCAATAACTGGGAACTTTCCTCAAGTAAGGATTTTTGAGTTTCTGGGGAGTAACGAGTTTTTAATTCTTGCGTGATTACAACTAAAATATCTTCACTAGCTAAATTGATAACTATCTTTTTATCTGCGGTATTAAGGAAACATCCTTGATCAAGATTGATGTGTTTTTTAATTGCCATAGTTTTGTAAAATCCTTTGAATAGGCTCTCGAATTTGTCTAAGGAGATCGAAGAAATAAAAAGCCCTTTTATTTCTTCGATCTTTCGGAAATGGGGCTTTTCAAGCTAATTAGAAAACTCCAACTGATGTGCAGTACCATCATCTAGAAAGCTCTGTTCAGCAACGCCGACTAGTTCCACAATGATTTCACGCCTTATGGGTGAGAACTTACCTTCTCTGGCTGCTATCTTAACAATGGTTTTTTGCTGTTCGGAATAAACATGGTAAGTTGTGGTGCAAAAGGCTCCTGTTTTGTACTCAAAAGTATGACCATCATCCTCATAAAGGGTAAAATCACCAATACCCTTCCAGATCCGCAGTCTCATTTGGTCTATGGGATGTTCATCTACATATTGCATTACTGGTGCGATCGGAATAATCGAGCCAGCACGAACATATAAGGGCATTATCTCCAGTGGTGCGGATGCCAGAATGTGAGTTGGCCCTATAAAAGTCTCCCCACTCCACCAGTCGTACCAACAACCTTCAGGTAAGTATACGGCACGGTGTTCAAGACCGGGGCGGGAAATTGGTGCCGCTAGTAATGAGGGACCAAGCATTACTTGGTCAGCAAGAGAAAAGGTTTTTGGATCATTGGGGAAATGATACAGAAGTGGGCGAAGAATTGGTGCGCCAGTAGTTGCAGCTGACCAAAAAAGAGTGTAGATATAAGGTAGTAGTTGATAACGGAGTTCAATGTATTGGCGGCAGATTTTTTCGACGCGATCGCCAAATACCCAAGGCTCATGCTGTGCAGTAGTTAATGCTGAGTGTCCACGCATTAGAGGATAAAGCATTCCTACTTGCATCCATCGAGCAAATAATTCCGCCGTAGCGTTTCCTGCAAACCCCCCAATATCACTACCGACAAAGGCAATGCCTGATAAACCCAGGTTACAGAGCATTGGCAAGGACATTTCTAAGTGTTCCCACTGAGATTGATTGTCTCCTGTCCATACCGCTGACCAGCGTTGAATGCCAGCATATCCAGAGCGTGTCAAGATAAAAGAGCGTTCAGTCGGACGAGATATTTGAGCTGCTTGATAAGATGCCTGTGCCATCATTAGCCCATAAAGATTATGAACTTCCTTGTGGCTGGTTCTCTCATCAGTTGGCCCCTGCGGTGCATCAAGGGGAAAGGAAATCTTGTCACCAGGATCGCCGAATGGACGATCATCAAGTGCGGGTTCATTCATGTCGTTCCAGATGCCAGCAACACCAATATCAGTTAGAGTGTTTTGCCAATTTCCCCACCAATCTCTAACTTCAGGACGTAGATAATCAGGAAAGACAGCTTTATCCGGCCAAACATAGCCGTGAAATAACTGACCATTAGTTTTTCGGACAAAATAGTTGTTATTTAATCCCTCATCAAAAACTTTGTAATCTGCTTCCGGCTCATATTTGACCCCTGGATCAATAATGGTTACTACTTTAAAGCCATCTTGCTTGAGATTTTGGACTAATTCTTGAGGGTTAGCAAATCGCTTGGGACTCCAGGTAAAAACCCGGTAGCTGTTCATATAGTCAATATCTAAATGGATAACATCACAGGGAATACGACGCTGACGAAATTCATCAGCTAGTTTGCGTACTATATCTTGTGACTCGTAGCTCCAGCGACATTGGTGATAACCTAATGACCATCGAGGTGGCAAGGGCATCCGTCCGGTTAACTGGGTATAAGTCTGTATAATTTTTGCCGGTTCAGGCCCATAAATAATGTAGTAATCCAATTCACTCCCCTGAGTTTCCATCTGCCATACTCCAGGCTGCTGTGCGCCTAGATCAAATTGGCTCCAAAAAGTAGTATTGAAAAAAAGCCCGTACCCCAATCCTGGACGCAAGGCGATGAAAAAGGGAATCGCCTGATACATACTGTCTGTCATAATCCCGAAATCGATCGCATCAGATGTCCAGTTGGTTCTCACTTTGGATCGCTGATCGAGTAAACCAGTCCGTTCACCAAAACCATAAAAATATTCGTCAGATTCAATCCGTTTCCACCCAGCAACAGTACCATTTCGCCACCCCATTCCTAAGTCTGTATCTTGAGCAAAGGGCTGTCCTGCTGAGTCAAAGCACTGAATACGACAAGGATCGCGGGATACAACAATACACAATTGCTCTGTTTCAATTTCTATAGCCTCTGCTTTTTCCCGCACTTCAAAGGGTACAGTCGGCCATTCTTCATCTGCAAGTGCCACTGCCCACGAACGCCGGGATAGAAATTCACCAGTTGGGGTCATCCGCACCCTAATTAAGTTAGGTGCTAGCACACTAACTGATAGACAGGGGTCGCCACACTGGAAGAGGATATGACGCTGATTCTGTTGTATTGTTTTTACTGCTCCAAGGATTGACCAAGGCGCTTCGGTTGTGTGCAGTTGTCCAAAGTATTGCGGCATAATCTCTGATTCCAAGATCACTACTTTCCCCAATTGAGATTCACATACACTACTGGTAAAAAGCGTGTATCTTTAGGTATATCGTATGATGAGTGCCATAGTAGACCTGACGCTGTCTCAATGTTAATCAACAACTTGTTTCATCAAGTGGGAATGGTTATTCTAAAAAAGCTGCCTTGGGTGGAATTCGCATCACATTGGAGCGTGACACCACCAAAGATTTTAGGCACTTATTATCCCGACACCAAGATGAATACATCTATGGTGCGGGGCTTACGACGAAAGGCTAAAATCTGAAAGTTGTCCGCAAAACTCCTACCCAAAGGGCGTTATTACTATCATCGTGTTCTGGATTTAAAATAACCACCAAACCGGGAGTCACATCAATGTTGTTTGTGACTCGATAGCGATAGAAACCTTCTAAATGATAAGAAGTGTCTTGGTTTTCACGAGTAGCTACATCATTACTGGTGGCTTTTGGCGGCATACCAAATACAAATCCAGCTAAGTTACCTTTTTTGCCGAAGTCGGGGAAGGCTAAAGTTACAGCCCAATTCCAAATATCTGCTTTGCTACCTTGGTCTGTACCAGTTAAAGCTTGGGCTTTGGTATAACCAGCCCAACCGGAGAGGGTAAAATTAGGACTAAATCGGTAACTAGCTTGTAAGCCATAGGCATTGGCTAAAGTGGCAGAGTCAGTTGCAAAAGGTCGGCTAGCGAAGGCACTTCCTATACTCCCAGATGTGTTGACAGTACCACTGGGCGCGTAGTAATTGACATAAGTTAAACCTATCCCTGCATTAGGAGTGGGTTTGAAGGTAAGTTGTGATTGTATAGCTTGTTGACCATCAAACAAGCCTCTTTCTTCATTGGGATCATTGCCATTTCTTGCCCGATATGCTAAAGAAAGGGCGAGATTATTAGTAAATTTATGGTTGACCGCAATTCCTGAACCTTCAGCGAGGCGATAAATTGAATGATATCGCCCAAAGCGGGAAATAGCGCCAGTCCCACCACTTTGTAATAAAGTATTGAAGGTGCTGTCAACAATATTATCAGAGCCAAAGCCATTGGCAATTAACCAAACTGTGGTTTGATCACCAACAGGGAATCGATAGTAAAAATCATCAATCCCTAAGTTGTTGTTTTCATTGCCATCAAATGACAAACGGGTCATGTTAGTGCCAGTGACAGCAGTATTGAAGGGTGTGATATTGCGGGCTTGTAAGCGGACTCGTAAACGATCCTTACCTGTAAAGCTGGTGTCCAAATTCAGACGGACGCGATCTGCCAGAATTGTATTAAGATTTAAGTCACCGCCACCGGCTCTTTCATTCCCAAACACATCCGCTATGAGAAAGATAGCTTCGGCATTGAGTTTTGTGGTTGTCGAAAATTGATTTGCTTCTAGTTCTGCCGTCCGTGCTTCTAAAGAATCTACACGACCGCGTAAAGTAGCTAATTCTGCGGAAAATTCTTCTTGCAATCGCTGCAAAGTGCTTAAATCGTTTTGAGTCACCAAATCGGTGGTGGCTGTTGCAATCAGTTCATTGATCCGGTCTAAACAAGCATTTAAACCTGCGGCAAATTCATAGCGATTCATGGCACGATTACCACGAAAGCTGCTATCAGGATAACCGGCAATACAACCGTAGCGTTCTACAAGAGACTGCAAAGCTTGAAATGCCCAGTCTGTGGGCTGTACATCTGCTAACTGGGAAATACTTGTAACTTGAGCTTGGTGATCATCAACAAAGCTTAAGTCAATGTCGGAATTTTTTTGGCTATCTATGACTTCGACTTCAGTGGCCTTTGCTGTTTGTCCAAGCAATACTGGCGCTGTCAGTATCAGAGAGGCTAATAGCCAAAAATAAATTTTGCTGGACAACATATTTTATACCTCACACCCATTTGCACACGAAAATAATTCCCATCTGTATCCCGCTGCCTTTAAGCAACCTTGTTGATTTAATGGAAATTAATATCAAGTATTCATTGGAACTCTATTCAAAGTTATTGTCAATACTTCAGACAAAAACTCTCCAAGATGATGTATTGTAAAGTCTAATTTATGACAGCTTTTGCGAGTATAAGTCGCGGCTAAACGAGATAAAATCAGTTAAATTTGCTGTAATATCTTGATTTAGAAAAAATATAATGTTTTGTATGTTGGTAAATAGTAAAACCAGTTTATGATATTATCAATATATTTAATCAATAAAATTATTGATAATCTTAGGTAATAGTTCTAATTCTGGTGGATGAAAATTATGAAGCGCCGCAAATTTGTATATGTAGTGGGACTAGCAGCTGCTAGTGGGGGATTAGCGATCGCTTGTAATGCTAATCAAACTCCCACCGATACTGCCGAATCGCCTTCAGGGCAAGCTACACCTGCTACGGCTGCTAGTGGTGTATTAGAAAAAGAGCTAGTAATCTACTCAGGACGCAACGAAAAACTCATTGGTGAGCTTATCAAACAATTTGAGCAACAAACCAATGCGAAGGTACAAGTCCGCTACGGCGATACTGCTGAGTTAGCATCAGCAATTTTGGAAGAAGGGGCAAACAGTCCCGCAGATGTCTTCTTTGCTCAAGATGCTAGCGCCCTCGGAGCTATGCAAAAAGCAAATCGAGTCGTAGAATTACCAACATCTCTTCTGAATCAGGTAGATAGTACCTATCGCTCACCAGAGGGAAGATGGGTAGGTATTACGGGGAGAGTGCGGACAGTAGATTACAACTCTAAGTCAGTGCAGCCGAGTGAATTACCATCGTCTATTTTTGGCTTTACTGAACCGAAATGGAAAGGGAAAATTGGCTGGGCACCTACAAATGGTTCCTTTCAATCCTTTGTCACCGCCTTACGAGTTGCAGAAGGAGAAGACAAGGCTAGGCAATGGTTAGAAGGTATTAAAGCTAACAATGCTAAAGTTTATCCTAATAATACTGCGATCGTAGAAGCCTTATCTCGCGGCGAAATTGCTGTGGGATTTGTCAATCATTATTATCTGGAACGAATCAAACAAGATAATCCCCAAGTTCCTGTGGAGCATCATTTTACCGATGATGTGGGTTCCTTGGTAAATGTCGCAGGTGTAGCAATTCTTAACAGCGCCAAACATCCCAATATTGCTCAAAAGTTTGTCGAATTCATGCTGAATGAAAATGCCCAAAACTACTTTGCTAATCAAACTTTTGAGTATCCTCTAACTTCGGCTGTTGCGCCCAAAGGTAAACTCAAATCTCTCCAAGAAATTAAAAAACAAACTCAAAAAATCGACTTGAGTAATCTTAGCGATCTAGAGACAACACTCAAGCTCATGCAGCAAGTACAAGTCATATAACTTGCTATTGACTGGAATGCATCTGGCAAAGGTAGGAAAAATCTAAATTTTTTGAGAAAGTTTGTTGCTTACCAGTACAGGTTAATGGTAAAGGTTGAGAATACCAAGATTATTGCAAAAACTTCCTGGTAAGTATTAAGGTGGAGGATTGGAGATTGAAAAGTTTACCATTGCTGAAAGTTTCAGCGTTAGCTCTAGCTGTAACGCTTGGTTGGGGAATAGGGGTGGCTGTAAACGCCCAAACCAAAACCCTCGTGATCTATTCAGGCAGAGAAGAAAAACTAATTGGCCCCTTAATTGAGAAAGCCAAAAAAGACTTGAATCAGGATATTCAAGTGCGTTATGGCGATACTGCTGAGTTAGCGATCGCACTTTTGGAAGAAGGGAAAAATAGCCGTGCAGACTTGTTTTTCGCTCAAGACGCTGGTGCTTTAGGCACTTTGGAGAAAAAACAGGTAACGCTACCAATAGCCTCTAAACTGCTAAACAAGGTTGATTCTCGCTTTCGTTCTGCTAAAGGGCATTGGCTAGGAATTTCCGGTCGCGCCCGTGTAATTGACTACAATACAAAGTTAGTTAAAGCAGGGGAACTACCGAAATCAATTTCGCAGTTAACAGAACCGAAATGGCGCGGTAAAGTCGGCTGGGCACCAGCTAACGGCTCATTTCAGTCATTTATCACCGCAATGCGAGTCTTAGATGGAGACGAAAAGACTCTCCAATGGCTGAAAGCGATGAAAGCTAACGGTGTCAAAGATTACGGTAAAAATGCTGCGATCGTTGAAGCTGTGGGACGGGGAGAAGTTCATCTAGGTTTAGTGAATAATTACTACTTATACCGCTTCAAAAAAGATGATCCTAACTTTCCTGTTGCCCACCACTACACAAGTAAAGATGCAGGATCAATGATCAATGTGGCAGGAGTAGCAATTACGAATACTACAGATCAAAAAGCTGATGCAGAAGCCTTAATTGATTACCTGCTCAAAGAGAGTTCACAAAATTACTTTGCTCAAGAAACTAATGAGTATCCTTTAGTAAAAGGAATTCCAGCACCATCAAAACAAGTACCAATTAGTAAGCTCAATCCACCCAATGTTAACTTGACAGATTTAGATGATTTGCCAGCAACGTTGAATTTATTGCAAAAGGCAGGAGTTTTGTAACAGTTGAAAGCGGTTCGCCCTCCATTATTTCTCACATTATCGGCAGCGGTAGTGGCAATTGCCATTGCCCTGCCATTGCTATACTTAGTAATTCGCACCGCAGGTATTGGCGGGGAAGAGTTTTGGGAATTGATTTCTCGTCCCCGCAATATCATGGTTTTTTTCAATAGTGCGGCAATGGCGGCAACGGTGACGTTATTTTCTACACTAATTGCCGTACCATTGGCATTTTTAACAGTGCGGACAGACTTACCAGGAAGACGTTTCTGGTTAGTGGCGACAACATTACCCTTAGCGGTTCCTAGCTATGTAGGCAGCTTTGCCTTGATTGCGACTTTGGCACCACGGGGTAGTTTTTTGCAGCTGTTGCTTCAACCATTAGGAGTAGAAGAATTACCTTCAATTTATGGTTTTCCTGGGACAGTTTTGGCAATTACTTTGTTTACCTATCCCTATATGCTGCTGAGTGTGCGTTCTGGATTACAAGGTATTGATCCATCTCTAGAAGAAGCGTCTCGTAGTTTGGGTTATGGTAGTAGAGAAACCTTTTTTAAGGTAGTTTTGCCACAATTGAAACCATCGTTAATTGCAGGTGGATTATTAGTCGCTTTATATGCCTTGCGCGACTTTGGTACACCTTCGCTGATGCGATTTGATGCCTTTACACGGGCAATTTTTTTACAATATAAAACTAGTTTTAATCGGAACTCAGCCGCAGCTTTATCTTTGATGTTGGTGACATTGGTGCTGCTGATTTTG
>JBGTMK010000289.1:0-3522 GCA_041743605.1 Nostoc sp. | reverse complement strand
ATCCTGGGTTGCGGTGATAAATGGCAGGTTAATTTCTGCTTGAGTGACGCTAGAAAGCTCAATTTTGGCTTTTTCTGCGGCTTCAGTCAGACGTTGTAAAGCTTGTTTGTCTTTCCGCAGGTCAATACCTTCGGCTTTCTTGAACTTATCAGCTAAGAAGTCAACTATTTTTTTATCGAAGTCATCACCGCCAAGGTGGGTATCGCCAGATGTGGCTAGTACTTCAAAAACTCCATCTCCTACTTCCAGTACGGATACGTCGAAGGTACCACCCCCCAAGTCAAACACGAGAAGGGTGTCGTTACTCTTCTTGTCCAACCCATAAGCCAAAGATGCAGCTGTAGGCTCGTTGATAATCCGTAGAACTTCAATCCCGGCAATTTTACCAGCGTCTTTTGTCGCTTGCCGTTGGGAGTCGTTGAAGTATGCCGGAACAGTGATTACAGCTTGGGTTACGGTTTCGCCCAAGTATTTGCTGGCATCTTCAACTAGTTTGCGAAGAACTTTTGCAGAAATTTCTTCAGGAGCAAATGCTTTACCAGCGATTGGACAATCTAATTTGACATTGCCGTTATTGCTGAGGACTTTGTAAGAAACTTCCGTAGCTTCGTTACTCACTTCGTCGTAGCGGCGTCCGATGAAGCGTTTAACTGAGTAAAACGTATTTTCTGTGTTCATCACCGCTTGGCGTTTGGCGATTTGACCAACCAAGTTATCGCCATTTTTAGCAAATGCCACTACTGAGGGTGTTGTCCGAAAACCTTCAGCATTAGCAATTACCGTGGGTTTACCACCTTCCATCACTGCCACGCAGGAGTTCGTTGTTCCTAAGTCAATTCCAACTACTTTTGCCATTTTAGGTGCTGGCTCCGTATAACTACAAATGAATGAATGAGAATATAAAGCACTAAATTTTCAACCAACAGGGTCAAGAAATCAGCCAGTTCAGCATGAATACCTTTGATTCGGCCTTCCTGGGGTTAAAACTCCAGACTAATGCTGATATATATACTGAACCTTAGTGGTAGCCAGTCCATGAAGGGTGGTTTCCCGAACCTTGCTTAGGACGGTTAAACTAACTAAATTGTGTTTTTAGTTGGTTCATGGATTTATTTGTCTTCACTCTGTCTAATGTATGAGAATTAATACTTTCAGCAATTAGGGTGAACCGTAACGTCCGAGTGGTGTTTGCCGTCTTTTGAGGTAATAAACTATAGAAACACTGAGGATTGGGCATCAGACATAGAGCATGAGGCATTGAATAAAATATGACACTCAGCACTTAGCAGTTACTCAGAGTAAAGAAAAAAGAGTTTCCCAATCAATTACAGGCGGTCTTTGTCCTTGGTTGACTATTTCAAAAATTTTCCTAGAACTACTTGGGTAAGAAAGGCATTCCACGCAAGCATTTGCTACGTCAATCCGGCTGGTATCTCCCGAAAGTGTATCCCCAGTACCTACGACCACACCATATTTACCACCTGTTTTTGCCTTGAGGAGGGTGTTGAGGTCGTATGAGGTATAGGGGCCGTCAATGAGGCGTCCTGGGCGGATAATGGTGTAGGGTAATCCTGAATTAATAATGGACTCTTCGCCCTTTTGTTTGGCATCCAACACACCAAAGGCATTAAGAATACTAAAAGGAAACTGATTTTTACGGAGAATTCCACAGGAAGAGACGAAAACGAATCGCTTCAAATTCCGGGGTGCTGCTGCTACTAGATTGCTTACACCTTGAGCATCGACCTTTTCTGGACTATTCTTTGCTTTTGCTTGACTAGATTTGGGGTTAAGGAAAGTGATGCCCCATTCAAGCAAGTTCGGGGATTGCTCAAATTCCCATCGCTCAGAGGGAAAGGCAGTGGTTCCGGTACAATTTATGATGTGGGTGACATCTGGCATTGCGGCTGGCAGTGTAGCTGGCTGGCGGATATCACCAACGGCAATTTCCACTCTTTGGTTAAACATCTCTTCAGCTTTGGCGGCATTGCGTGTCAAGACACGAACTTTCAAGCCTTTCTCCAACAGCTTGCCTACCACCAGTTGCCCTACTCCACCAGTAGCACCAGCAACTAGTACCAAATCTTCAACTGAAGTTTCAAAAGAAGTCATAAAGTGCTTTTAAGATAATCTATTGTTAATCTACTCAAAAAATGCAATGTCTATGATCGGCTATCCCTACGCACATAGACCAATACGCTTAGGTTAAGGGTTATTAGTGTAAATAATTCGTCTTTCAAGACGCGATAAATGGGTTATTTCACAAATTGTACTCAAAAAGTAGCACGGTTTTTCAACTAATTTAGAGGTTGCAGTTGTAATCAAACAAAAAAGTTATAGTGCCGTTAATCGAAACTCGACAAGAGGTGTAGTTACCATTCCCATCCAAATGTTTTCTATTTGTTTCCACTTCATTATTTTTTGATCATATACTTTAACTGTAGCTTTTGCATTCACGTAGTTCATCTGAATTTTATAAGTACCTAAATCGGAAATATCAAAAGTATAGGCTCCCCCATCTTCAGCATCAATTACTAGTTGAATGTGGTCATTTTGTTGCCAAAAAAGCAGAGTTTTTGGAAAAAAGCTTACATCTTTTCCAGGCATAACCAAGACAAAATCAGACTCTTCTGCTTGTCTTGACCAATCACTAAAGTAGCCTCTAAAAAGTATTTGACCATCTCCCTTTACAATTTCTGGAATTATGGTGACATAGAAACTAAAACGTACAGGGTTTGGTGTATTATTGGTAATATGAATACCTGCTAGCTTTAGTTGTTCTGTGGCTCCAGTTTCTTTTTGGCGTATATTGAAAACTTCTTCTGATATAAAAGTTTCAAACATAATGCCATCTACTTCGACAACAGCTTTATTAATTTCCAGAGGTTCAATTAAGTATAAATTTACTTTATTAGTTGATAGGTTAGCTATATTAATGTCTGATAATTGACTGGTTGCTAGGTTTGAAGATAAAGTTTTTATACTTAGTACCTCACAGACGAAGCTCAGTTTGTATATTCCTGGCAAAAGACTATCAAAAGTCCAAGAATTTTCAGGTGTTATTGGCGGAGCTTCCCAATGATATGAATTAGTAGGAATTTCAATTTGAAGCGAATTATTCTGCCAATAAATTCTCCCTTTTAGGGTAATACCTACTGGTAATCCTCGTCTAATAAGTCCCCATTTATTTACTAGAGTCCCAGATTCTTTTTGTTTTAGTGTTTGCCCATCCGGTGCTACAAGTTTTGGAACCAAATTTCTAAATTGTAAATCTGATGATGTATTGTTCTTAAAATGAATACTTATTTCAACAGGAGCGGTACTTCCAGGTTTATTTTCTGGAATGGCTATTGCTACAAGCTCCGGCATACTAAGTTGCATTAATATGCAATTTTCTTTAGGGGCTTTATTTGTATTTTTATTTGATTTTAGAGACATATTTGCTACTCATTCAATAACATTATTTTCGTGCGCTATTAATTATAATTGCACTTGTTTCAATCCCATTTTTCATAAAAAGAC
>JBGTMK010000288.1:0-12048 GCA_041743605.1 Nostoc sp. | reverse complement strand
GCAATCACTGGTTGTGGAATCTGCTGCTGTAAGTCATTGAGTAAGGCTTGCCACATTGGACAAGGATCTATACAATAAATACTATCTGAAAAGCTAAAACTAAAAGGATATATTAGCGTTTCTTTATGATTATTTAAGCTGTTAACATCTACTATAGCTTCCATTGCGATCGCAGCTTGTCCTTCATAGCTACATTCATCTCTATAAATACCGATAGCCGCCGCCACGGCATCGAACAATCGCCCCACTGAGGAAGCTGGAGGAGAGTTAATCCCTTTCTCTATCAGTTGATTGAGTAGTTTTAGTGGTTTATTTTTCAAAAATTGAACTATTTCTAAATCAGTATATTTTTGTTCGCAATCATCCCAAAGGTTAGCCGCTACTAATTGGGCGTAGGTATTACGCCAAGGCTGATAAATTGCTTGTTCACCACCAACCATTGCTACTGGTTTAAATGTTGCTAGTCGCTGAAATTTTCGATAATCTGCTAAAATAAATTCTCCGCCCCAGAGTGTACCATCGTTGCCGTAACCTAAACCATCTAAAGCAATGCCTAATACTGGAGGTGAATTTAAAGAAATCCCATTTTCTGCCATACAAGCAGCAATATGGGCGTGATGATGTTGGATTTGATGAATTTTGATTTGATTTGTTTCTACAAGTTCTTTACCAAATTTGCTTGAGAGATATTCAGGATGTTTATCAATAGCGATTACTTCTGGTTTATGCTCAAATAAATTTAAGTATAAATTTAAAGTCTCTTGATAAGTATTGAAAGCCGCAGCATTTTCTAAATCTCCCAGATGTTGAGATAGAATTGCTTCTCCTTCCCGCAATAAGCAAAAGGCATTTTTTAACTCACTACCCATTGCTAAAATTTGCGGCACATTGTGAAATCCTAGTGGTAAACTAATTGGTGCTGGCGCATATCCTCTGGCACGGCGAATTGTTTGAACTTTATCACCGACAATACGCACAACCGAATCATCTACCCGATTAATAATCTCTCGATTGTGAAAGAGAAAATAGTCAGCAATTGTCCCTAATTTTTCTCTCGCTTCATCATTATCAATACATTGTGGTTCATCCGCAAGATTACCACTTGTTAAAACAATTGGGCGATTCATCCGCCGCAAAATTAAATGATGTAAGGGAGTATAAGGTAACACGAAGCCAAGGGTATTTTGTCCTGATGCTACCGATGGTGCTATTACTTTTTTACCTGTCACTTGTAATAAAACAATTGGTGCAGCAGAACTTGCCAATAATTCTTTTTCTTTGGCGTTGACAATACAATATTGCTCAATTATCTCAATATCTCGCGCCATTAAAGCAAAGGGTTTATGATAGCGCTTTTTACGCTGACGCAGTTTTTGTACAACGGTTTCCTGTGTTGCATCGCAAGCTAGATGAATACCACCTAACCCTTTAATTGCTACAATCTCTCCTTTTTGCAACAAGGTACAAACGGCATCGACATCATCTAACATGGAAAACATAGAAGCAGTAACCGATTTACCATCAGCGCGTTCTAACCAAGCTGTAGGGCCGCAAGCATAACAAGCTACAGGTTGGGCGTGAAAACGACGGTTTTCGACATCATGGTATTCCTTTCCACATTCGGGACACATCACAAACGCAGACATACTGGTATTGCATCTGTCATAAGGAATGGCACGAATAATACTCAGGCGTGGACCGCAATGAGTGCAGTTAGTAAATGGGTAGCGATAAAAGCGGCTAAAAGGGTCGAATATTTCTTGTTGACACTGTGGACAAGTCGCTGCGTCAGGAACAACTTCTGTTTTAATTGCACTATTAACACTACTAGAAATCACAAAATTATTAAAGTTAAATTTACCTTCGTAAGGAGTTCGAGTTAGTTCGTTAATTTTTGCTAATGGTGGACATTCTGTTTGCAATCTAGCAACAAATTCTGTTAATGCTTCCTCACTACCAGATACCCGAATTAATACACCTTCACCATCATTACAAACATCCCCACACAAACCGTAAGCTTTAGCCAGACGATATACAGTAGGGCGAAATCCTACTCCCTGAACAGTACCGCGAACTCTAATTTCTTCATTCGCCATATAATTCTGACTTTCAAAAATTACGAATTACGAATTACGAATTACGAATTATTAATCTGCCACAGCAATATTCGATTATTTCCAGAATCAGCTATTACCGCCGTATTACCACAAATTTTTATCCCGTAACACCAATTTAAGCTATCTCGTTTCGGCAGCCCAAAATTTCGATTTTCACCTTTACTTTGAAAATTCATTTGTCCTGCCAACCCATCTGCCACTAAACCTTGCAGTGATAAAATTGATTCTGGCTTTCTCCATCCTAACAAACGAGAATTAGCCGTATCTGCAACTACTAACCAATCTTCAGTTACCCCTACACCATAAGGCATACTCAAACTACTAGCACTGGGCAAATAAACTCCTTGATTCATTTCCACAAAATCAAAGCTTTTTTGTCCTAAAACCACTGCACAAGGGGCATTATTTTCTCTTGGTATTCCCTGCCAAATCATCACTCGATGATTACCTGCATCGCTAACAACCAAATTTTCTCCCCAAAGGGTGATATCGTGACACCAACGCATACTCGCTGCGGTTGCAGAAGCACCGCCGTTTTCATTGCGAGATATCATATCTGGTTGTCCCAAAACTACATCAGCAGGTTGACCATTTTCTGTTGGTAATTGATGCCAAATTAATACCCTGCGATTACCAGTATCGGCAATAAATAGCCGTCCTTGATGATAGAAAACACCATAAGGCCAGTGCATTGTACTGGCAGATGCTTGTTGACTTCCCCGATTTGGTTCATTATCGACAAAATTAACTTGTCCTAAGACCAAATCGGCTGGAACATTGTTATCTTCTGGTAAGTTTTTCCAAATTAAAACTCGATGATTCCAAGCATCTGCTACAGCTAACCCTTTGCCGCAAGCACAAATCCCTGTTGGTACACTTAAGGTTGCACTTCCCGGTGTACTTTTAGCATTTTGTCCTTCATGATAAAAATCAGGTTGTCCAATTACCCAATCAGCAGGTTGACTATCTATTGTGGGTAATTTTTTCCATCCTAATAATCGATGATGTCCTGTATCTGATACCCATAAAGGGCCGGTTTTTGATAACAAACAAGCACCACGAGGCCCAAACATTGTTATGGGACTGGGTGCTACAGGTATCACTAATTGTTGTGGTTCAATAATGTTACCTAAAATTACCTCTGCACCTTGAGGTGATAGAGGTAAATATTGAGAAATTTCTGTTGCTTCTAGCGGTAATTGTGATATGGGATTAATTATGATTGGGATATCCATGAACCGCAGATAGACGCTGATAATTATTTAAAAACATTAATCTTGATTAGCGTGTAACAACAGTAACAATTTTGCATTATGTTTTTTTCAAATTAACGGTTAGGTAACAAAATTATCTGTTGAGGCAAGCAGGGGAAGAGAAATTGCAATAATAACTCTCTTTCTTCCCCTGTTTATCCGACCCCTGCCTCCTACCTCAAAACCCTTAGTCTTTGTAATTCATGCAAAAGAGAACTGTTGTATGTTAGCTTTGCATCATGATTGTTGCAGTTTTACAAAAACCTTATCGTCTTTAATTTTTACTGGATAGGACTCAAGTGAAACATCCGGTGCTGTTAAGCATTCACCTGTCTCTAACTTGTACTGAAATCCGTGATAAGGACAGCTGATAATACCATTTTCAACTTTACCTTTATCTAGAGCAGATCCTAGATGAGGACAAGCATTTCGGTAACATTTTACTGTAATACCTTGACGGTGTAAAATCAGGGAGTTACCAGAAAATTGTACTGCCAATATACTAAATTCAGGAATTTGATCAATAGTTGCCACTTTGATCCAAGTAGAGGTTATTTTTGATGAAAATGGACTAATTAAACCAAAACTTGCGTTGTTAACTTTAGGGTTATGATTGACCGCAACTACTTTGGTAATTTCGGGACAATGATTTTTGATTGCCTGTTCTACTCCCTGAGATAAAGTTAAAGTAGAAGCTGGACAACTGCTGCAAGTTTCGATTAATCTGACTTCTACTGTATCTGGAGGTTTAATTGCTACTAATTCTACATCCCCATTATGACTTTTTAAACCTGGGCGAACTTCTTCAAGGGCTGTTTGGATTCGCTGTGCTAATGGTGGTTTTGGTGGTTTTACTAGTTCGTGATAAAGCAGTACTGCGTATACTACCTCATCATTAACAGCATGACGCAATGCTGACATTGATTCTTGCTTGAGGCTTTTAATTAAATTAGTCAATGCTGCTTTGTGCAAAGCTTCAATTGCTCTTTTTAGACCGACTGCTACACACCTTTGGCTTTCATCCCACTCGGATATAATTGCCTCAAAGCGGTTAATTTCCCGAACTAATTCTTCAAGGTTTGTCATTAGTCATTAGTCATTAGTCATTGGGCAAAACAGTTCATAGTCCCGTTAGCGGTAGCAGGGCGTTTAGCCTGTTCTCAGTCCTGAGTAAAAAAGTGAGATTCCCTACTCAGCACTCATGAGGGGCATTGGTTATTCCTAAATTACCAATGACAAATTACTTCGTTTTAAAATCTTTGAGGAGAAATGGCATAATCAAGCCTGTCACTAAGCTAGATAATGTTATTGGTAGGCAGAAGGGAATATCAGCTTGTGCAAATAACACTAGCAGTAACGAACCTATCGCGGTCGCGATGGCAGTTTTTTGGACAAAATATATAGGGTCGCGTAGTAATTTTCCTTTGAAAAATAACTTAGCAGAAAACCACCCAAGTTCTAACATATTTCCTCCTAATAATGTGTCAATAAATTAAGTATGGCAAACCCTAGTAGGATTGCAGGAATTATACCAGCAGGGGCAAACAAAGCACCAAGCATCGCTGAAAGCTGATAGCCGATATCTTTTCCAGCTAACAGCATTCCACCAATAGCACCGCCAAGCATGGATAAGGCTGTTGCTATGATTATCCACACTAATCCTGTTGCTATATTTAAGTCACCATCTGCTAAACTTGTGAGAAAATCTCTCACAGAAGGGTTTGTTAAAATATCTCTCATGCTGTTTTGTTCTCCTTATGATGAGGGGATGGATGAGGGAGAATAATCTATGCTCAATGCCCGATTTCTACTTCAATATCTTGTAAAGCTTGGGCTACGATCTCTGCTTGTTCAGTTTGTTGATTTTGGGTAAATATTTCTAAGGCTTGTTGATAGTAAGCACGAGCTTTTGAGAGATTATTAGCATTACCCGCTTCTGGCTTTTCTGAGTCATCGGGTAAGTTGAATAAGGCGTTGGCTTTGTTTGAAATTGTGTTAGCGTATTCTAGAGGTGTATCTTTGAAATTACGCACTTTTAGCGCTTCATCATAAGCTGCGATCGCACGTAAGTTATTCTCCACAGGATGGGAACTTACTAAATATTGCAAAGCGTTACCTAAGTTGTTTTGCAACATCGCATATTCTCTAGGATGGTCAATCAAATTAATATGCTTTAGTGCCACCTCAAATGATTGCACAGCTAACCCTTGACGCAAGTATTCGCGTTCCGATGCTAGGGGCATAGAAAGGTAAGCGATCGCAATATTGTTATACAAAATCGCGTATTCTTGGGGGTAATCTTCCCAAGTAAACACCCGCAACGCCTCATGATAAGCCTGGATGCTGTCGGTTATCCGCGCTAAATTAAATGGTACTAGAGACTGCAACACTAGCCCAAAATTCATCTGTGTCTCTGCTACTTCCTCTGGTGAAGCTAATTGCTGTAAAATTGGCAGTGCTTCTTCATAACCTGCTTTCGCTTGCGTCAGCAGTTGGTAATCAGCATCCGGTATTGCTTGTAATGTCCCTGACATCCCCACTTGCGCCCTGGCTTTCAGTAGAGGATACTCCTCGCCACACATTTCATAAGCCCGGTAATATAAGCCAACTGCATTCCGCAAGTCTTGGGCAGTTTTGGGCTTTTTTTGAAAACCCTGTGCGATCTCAATCAGCATTTGGATTTTTTCTTCTGCTGAAGCTGACTCCGATGCAACAGCTGCTACCGCAGCTTTCACCGCCGAATCTGTAATGCTGGGGGTCATAACTCTGCCGTACTCTAGCCAATTGGGAATTGAGTCCAACACCCATGAATAATCGAAACACGCGATCGCATTTCATCACGGGCCATACTGATTTACGCAGGCTTCGAGTCCTTTAGGCGGAATTCCCCTTTTTTGTCTGAGACTAGGGCTAGGGATAGAAGATATGAAGACAGGGGACAGTTCATAAACTCTATTCCCTGTACCTTATTCTCTTTCTCATACCCCATACCTAAGAATTGAGTGAATTAATTTTTTTACTATAAAACACTCTATTTATAAAATTCTAGGGGAAAATTGCCAATATTAATGTCAGCTTTAAACACCTTACATTTTTATCAGGTGTTCTGTATCATGGCTTAACATAATACAATTATTCTATATTTTTGGACTTTGGACAAAAAAAAGAACTAACCATAGATACTCGTAGGAGCATGGCAATGCCCACAGGTGTTAAATTAACGCGAAACCCTCATCCCGCAAGGAACTGAAGTTCCTTGCTCATAGCTTAAGTCATCTGAAGATGACTAGATATCGCGCAAAATATTGAGTCTACTTTAGTAGACTTTCGCTATTAGCCTTGGAATTGATTCCAAGGCGAGTGAGGAGGCCAAGCGAGAAGCTATTTTTTACTTAAGTTGACATCAATGGGCATTACCGTGCCCCTACCCGTGTATTTGATTCAAATGAGAAGCGCTATAGCAATCCTATCTGAATTTGTAAAAATTCCAGGTGTCTAGATTCCTGATTTTTTTAATAATTTGGGGAGTTAACTTTTCAATATATAATCATGTGTTTAGTTTATTATTCAAATTTTTATTAAAACGCCTGTTATGGATATAACTTTTTAGCCAATCTTAATTAGATTTTAATTTTTGCCAATGATTAATTTTTATTTAACAAAAGATAATTCAATATAAAATATACTAATATTAATAAATAAATATTGATAAATACGTGAAACTCTACAAGCATTATTTACTAAGTCACGTATGGCAAACAATACAAAAACACCTAGCCGATGACTAACGTATTATGGCTACAAGGTGGTGCTTGTTCAGGCAACACCATGTCATTTCTCAACGCCGAAGAACCGACAGTCTGCGATTTAATTGCTGATTTTGGCATCAAGTTACTTTGGCATCCATCTTTGGGAGTGGAACTAGGCAACAACTTGCAAACACTGCTGCGGGATTGTATTTCTGGGACAATTCCCCTAGATATCTTGGTATTTGAAGGCAGTGTTGTTAACGCCCCCAACGGCACTGGTGAATGGAATCGGTTTGCCGATCGCGCCATGAAAGATTGGTTAGCAGACCTCGCCAAAGTTGCTAAATTTATCGTCGCCGTGGGAGACTGTGCCACATGGGGAGGAATCCCCGCTATGTCACCCAACCCCAGCGAATCAGAAGGTTTGCAATTTCTCAAGCGTCAAGAAGGCGGTTTTTTAGGGAAAGATTTTCTCTCACAAGCTGGATTACCTGTAATCAATATACCTGGATGTCCCGCCCATCCCGACTGGATTACGCAGATATTAGTTGCGATCGCTACTGGACGCATAGCAGACATTGCTTTCGATGAACTAAATCGTCCCCAAACCTTCTTCAACACCTATACCCAAACAGGTTGTACCCGCAACGTCCACTTTGCCTACAAAGCATCAACCGCCGAATTTGGTCAGCGTAAAGGTTGCCTATTTTATGACTTGGGTTGTCGCGGCCCCATGACCCATTCTTCCTGCAACCGTATCTTATGGAACCGCGTCTCATCCAAAACTCGCGCTGGAATGCCTTGTTTAGGTTGCACAGAACCAGAATTTCCCTTCTTTGATCTCAAACCCGGAACCGTATTTAAAACCCAAACAGTAATGGGAGTTCCCAAAGAATTACCGCCAGGATTCAACAAAAAAGACTACGCTTTACTCACAATGGTCGCCAAAGACGCAGCACCAGCTTGGGCAGAAGAAGACTTTTTTACAGTTTAGTCATTGGTCATTAGTCATTAGTCATTAGTCATTTGTCCTTTGTGATTTGACCAATGACTATAACTTTTCATACTCCCCTCAACGAGAAATAAAGTATTTCGACCATTTTGCCGGGGGGCGAGTGAATAATTACCAATGACCAATGACCAATGACCAATGACAAATGACAAATAACAAATGACAAAGGACAAATAACAAATGACAAAGGACAAATAACAAATGACAATTCAATCATTAGACATTTCGCCCGTCGGTAGAGTTGAAGGGGATTTAGATGTCCGAGTCGATATTGAGAATGGGCGGGTAGTCAACGCCTGGACACACGCCGAATTATTTCGCGGATTTGAAGTTATCCTACGCGGTAAAGATCCCCAAGCCGGATTAATTGTCACACCTCGCATTTGCGGAATTTGCGGCGGTTCTCACCTAACTTGTGCATCTTGGGCATTAGATACAGCTTGGGAAACAGAAGTTCCGCGCAACGCGATTTTGGCCAGAAATCTCGGTCAAATTGTCGAAACGATTCAAAGCATCCCCCGCTACTTTTATGGTTTGTTTGCTATTGATTTAACCAATAGAAAATACCGCAATAGTCGCTTTTATGAAGAAGCTGTAAGACGCTTTGCAGCCTTCACAGGCAAATCTTATGAACTAGGCATAACAATTTCCGCTAAACCTGTAGAGATTTATGCACTCTTAGGCGGACAATGGCCTCATTCTAGCTACATGGTTCCTGGTGGTGTAATGTGCGCCCCCACTCTTACAGACATTACCCGTGCTTGGGCGCTTCTCGAATATTTCCGCACCAATTGGTTAGAACCTGTGTGGTTGGGTTGTTCATTAGAACGCTACGAACAAATCCAAAGTTATGATGACTTCAGAGATTGGTTAGATGAAGACCGCAATCATCGAGATTCCGACTTAGGTTTTTATTGGCGCATGGGTTTAGATATCGGTCTAGATAGATATGGCGCTGGTGTTGGGAAATATGTCACTTGGGGATATTTAGCTCATGAAGATAAATACCAAAAGCCGACCATTGAAGGGCGAAATGCGGCAATGATTATGAAAAGTGGAGTGTATGATAGCTTCGCAGACACTCACGTTTTAATGGATCAGTCATTTATCCGCGAGAATACAACTCACTCCTGGTACGATGAAGGTACAGAAAATATTCACCCTAGCGATCGCACCACTAAACCCACTGCAATCAATACCAAAGACTTCGATAACGCCTACTCTTGGTCGAGTGCAGTCCTTCACAAAGACTTCGGACGCTTGGAAACCGGCCCCTTAGCGCGGCAATTAGTAGCTGGTGGTCAACATGGCGAATCTTGGCAACACTACGATCCCTTCATCCTCGATGTCTTCAAACGAATGGGTGGTGCTAGTATTCATGTGCGTCAGTTAGCACGAGTTCACGAACTTGTCAAGTTATATCGTCAAGCTGAACACTGCTTGCGCGAATTCAAATTAAACGATCCTTGGTATATCAAACCCACAGAAAAAGATGGACGCGGTTGGGGTGCAACGGAAGCAGCGCGGGGTTCTTTATCTCACTGGGTGGAAATAGAGGGCGGTAAGATTAAGAATTACCAAGTGATTGCCCCAGGTACTTGGAATATTGGCCCTCGTGATGGTGAAGGAATCCGTGGCCCCATTGAAGAAGCGTTAATTGGGACACCCATTTACGATTCTAGCGATCCGGTAGAAGTTGGTCATGTGGCGCGATCGTTTGATTCATGTTTAGTGTGTACAGTTCACGCCCATGATGCTAAAACTGGTGAAGAGTTGGCGCGTTTTCGGACAGCTTAATTCTCAAAATATCAGATCATCTACCACAACCCACATTGAGTCCTGCTTAATGGCACTGCAAAACTTGAACAGCAGTCAACTTCAGATCAGCAAATACAAGCGAAGCGATCGCACTATCTCCTAGATACACCTTCTCCTCATAAAAACCCTCTACCCATTCCAGAACTGTCACTCGCTGTTGTATCGGATCAACAATCCAATACTCAACAATACCCCGTGCTGCATACTCAGATCGCTTATAGCGATAATCACGACTACTCTGATTTGGACTCACCACTTCAACCACTAATAACGGCGGTGGCATCTCTGGCATTACCGTAGATCGTTTAGCGCCCTCCATCGCCGTCGCCAACTCCTCAGAAAACACCACTAAATCAGGAACGCGCACCCGTGAGCCAGTAGTCATAATTTCCGTTTTCATCGACAGCCGATAAGCAGGAATACCCAGTTGCACAAAGCAGACAAGGATAAACATGGCAATTCGTCGATTTATCTCACTCTCAGCCGTCATCAGAAGCAATTCTCCATCTTCAAACTCATAGAGAGCATCTGTACCATCGTCATAATTAAAGAACTCCTCAAGAGTCATATTCACAGATACAGCTTTTAATGTGATTGCCATAATCACCTTACCTTCTGGTAAAAACATCATTAGCTTACTATTATCACAATATCTCTAGGACTTAGGCGCTTAATTTAATTATCAGGTGCGTTAGTCATAGGGTAAGGCACCAAAATTTTTGTAGTTTATAGTTTCCTAAACAACGCTCACTTACAGCTTACTGGATTGATCATCGAACTGAGCGATCTATGACAATCAGACTAAACTTACTTACCCCCTAGAAGCAATACCAAAAAACAGATTTATCAACGTTTTACCAAAAAATAGCCAATCTAACCAAAATACAATGTGAAGAATTGCTATCACCCAAAATACAACTTGATAAGAAACTTTGCTGCTTTTGTGACGTAGCTTCTGTTGAGCAACAAATGCACCTAACCAACCACCCATAAATTCGCACAGATGTAAAGTATTTTCTTGCGTTCTCCATCGTCCTTGTTGTGCGCGAGACTTATCATCGGCATATAGTCCAAAGGTAATGAAACTCATGACAGGATAAAGAATTAGAGGAATTGGGTTGCCAGTTGTTAGTACAAGATGGATTGAACCCAACCCAGGTAGTAAAGATAGAAGTAATGTCTTTAATGCTAATGATGTAGATTTGTCTACAGTTCTGGATATAGACTTCTTTGGTGCAGCAGAAGGTGAGGACTTTGATGTAACTCCTTTGATTGAAGCATTAAAAGCGCGTACCTTGCCATCTTTACTAGCTGTCAGTTGATAACAAACAAAATCACCAACTTGGGGACGACGGTTAACGTCTTTCAATGCTGTAATGTGTAGAAAGACTTCTTGGCTACCATCATCGGGTTGTATGAAACCAAACCCGCGATCGTCCTTCCATGTGATTAGTTGCCCTTTGTGTAAAGCAGGTTTCATGAATAAATCATATATTTATACCTTTCTTATAGTGTGCCCTTGTCTACACAAATAGACAACATCAAAAATGCGTAGGCGTAGCCCGTCGGAGACATCGCCCCACCAACTCTTTTAACTTAGTAAAAATCTGGTGATAACTAATGGACTATTCCCAATGCCTGATATTCAAAACTCGTAGCGTACCACACTAAAACTTATAGAAACAGTGCGTTAGGCTTGCCTTAATGCATTTGCATAAAACAGCAATTTACACGGTAAGCTTGTGTCTGATTTAGCGCTACATAATTATCTTCCTCGCGTTCCCGATGCAGCATTGCAAGAATACATAGAATGGTGTGTTTTAGAACAGGCAAAAGCCGCAGAATGTAACTTTACTCCTGATAGAAGTAAGTTAGATAATTTGCCACCAGAAGACTACGTTCCTAAACTTGTCGAGCAGTTCATGAAAGTTAAACCAGACCCAATCAAAGCTGGTTTAGTAGCTGCGATCGCTGGTAAGGAAGCTGACAAACATGATTTATCTGGTTTAGCGATCGCTGCTGATTTTGTATCTCTTTATGTCAAGTATTTAATTCCTAAAGAAGGAAGTACAAAAGAACAGGCTGAAGAGATATTAACT
>JBGTMK010000287.1:0-4267 GCA_041743605.1 Nostoc sp. | reverse complement strand
TTTTAAAAGCAGCTTCAGGTTTTTTAAAACTTCTCTATCCACATATGAAACTAACATTAATGGATTACCAGCACGATTGCCTAGAACCTGCTGTAAAACTTAGACAATTAATTCGTAACTCCTTATATAATCTCGATGAAGAATTTAGGCATTTTGGCAAAGAAATTTATGTTGAGGTGAAATGACTATTGAGGATGGGTATAATATACTTAGATTATCATTCAACTACTCCAGTAGACATTAGAATAGCTGATAAGATGCTGTATTATATGACTACAGCATTTGGAAATGCTAGCAGCATCGATCATGCTTATGGAGATGAAGCAGAAAAATCTGTGTATCAAGCATCTGTCAACGTAGGTAAATTAGTTGGTGCATCAGCTAAAGACGTAATTTTTACATCTGGAGCTACCGAAAGTATTAATTTAGTTATTCAAGACAGTATATCTACTGTTGGCTCTGCAAAAGTCAAACCTTGTATAGCCGTTTTACCAGTTGAACATAAGGCTGTTTTAGATACTTGCAATACGTTCGCAAAAAAAAACCTAGCCGAAATTATCAATTTGCAAATTGATTCTAAAGGCAGATTGGACTTAGATTGTCTTGATAATATTTGTGCTTCGGGACTGTCACTACTATGTGTAATGGCAGCAAACAACGAAATTGGAAATATTTATCCTATTCAAGAAGTTGGACAAATAGCAAAAAAATATAATATTCCTTTTTTATGTGATGCTTCTCAAGCTGTAGGAAAGATTCCTATGAACTTTGAAGAATGGGGTATTACTTACTTAGCAATTTCTGCTCATAAATTATACGGGCCAAAAGGCTCAGGAGCTTTAGTTGTAAAAAGAGGATATCAACTAAATCCTATTCTGTTTGGTGGAGGACACCAAAAAGGGCTACGTTCAGGTACTCTCAATGTTCCTGGTATTGTTGGTTTGGGAGAAGCCTGTCGCCTACGACTTTTAGAAATGGAAGAAGACGAAAAAGTGATCGCTGACCTTAGAGATAAATTACAGAGCTTATTACTGGAAAAAATTCCTGGTCTAGTTATCAACGGTGATGTTGCCAACCGATTATCTGGCAACCTTCACATTTCTATTCCTGATGTTCCAAATAGTGCAATCATTGCTAGAGTGCGTCAAAAACTAGCTATCTCTACAGGGGCTGCTTGCTCATCAGGTGTAGAAGCACCTTCTCATGTACTTCAAGCCATGAATTTATCAACAGGTATTATTGAAGGGGCATTACGTATTGGTATAGGTAAATTTACAAAGATTGAGGAAATTGGACAAGCGGCAGAAATTTTATCATCATCTATTCAGCAGACTCGTCAAGCCATGTATTCTTAGATTTCAGATAGCCATTCATACATTTATTCCAAAGAATCAGGAAAATGTCAAAAAATTTAGTAGTTTACAACGGGCAAAGCGATCGCATTGACCAGTTTGTTGGTAAATACGGTGAGTATCTCGAAGCACTCAATAGGGAAACCAAACTCTTACTGAGGATTACGCTTTCAACTTATGTTCTAATGCAGCAGGAATACAATTCAACTGAATATCCAATCTCAGAGGCATTAGAAGATTCACTATGCCAATTAGTAATTCCACATAACGTTCCCCAAGATTTGTATGATATTTGCTTCCAATTAGAAGGGTTAACCGTTAATGAAGCTGAATCAATATTAGACGCTTTACAGTATCAACTTCACCGGGGCAATGCTCTAATAATGATAGATCAATAGCAATACTGCTCGGTTAAGGAGAAATAGAGGGTAAAACAATCTAGTAGTATCTAGCAGTTCCTCTGAGTACTAAAGTCTGATATGACTGTAATTGTCCGAACAGGGGAGTACTGTTAATTTCATGTGTCGCTAGAAATTTATTCCTTTTCCCATTTCCCAATCAGAGATAGTAATGCTAGATTTCGATTACTTGTAATGTTTCAGGGCGATTTATGAACAAAGGCGAATTAGTAGATGCTGTAGCAGCAAAGACCAACATCACAAAAAAGCAAGCCGATGAAGTCATTAGTGCTTTTTTGTCAGTTGTTACCGAGGCTGTAGCTAATGGTGAAAAGGTAACGCTCGTTGGGTTTGGGTCATTTGAGCGACGCGATCGCTCAGAACGCGAAGGGCGTAATCCGAAAACCAATGAGCCAATGACTATTCCAGCGACCAAAGTGCCTGCGTTTTCTGCTGGGAAACAGTTTAAAGAAAAAGTAGCGCCATAGATGAATTGCTTTATCACTAGCAATCCAATCACTGCAAAGCTGTATTGTTCGCTGTTCTCAAGACAGGATATGGCAATGTTAGGGGAAAGGTGAGTGTTGAATTGCAGATGTAAAAAAAGCGCGATCACTGTTGCGTCTACAGCGCAAAAGGACAGCCTCAAGTTAACTAACAATTTGGGTTATCAATCTAAATAACACGCATAGCGAGAAAGACGATAGTCACTAAGTACATTTGTTGTATAAATCTCAGCATCAGTGAAATGGTTTTGTACTGCTATGCCAGTGTTTTGACAACTAATCTTAGCCCGGTCAATAGCATCTACAAAACGTTCCCACTTTTTACAGCCCAGTAGTTACATTAACTCTCTTGCTAGCCAATATTCTTCTCTTTGGTTAGCAACATGACGAATACCGTCAAAAGGAGTACTGTTGTTTGACCCGTTAAAATTCAAGAAGTTAGACATAACTATCCCTTTTGTAATGGTGTAGTTAAGGCGATCGCGTGCTTGACGGCTGGCGATCGCTTTTTGCTTTAACCCAAACTAGTCAGAATATAACAGTTATAGTATGATAAAGTCAAGTGAGACTTGCCGAGAACTCATTATGGTAGAATTAGACGTTATTGCCAGCATTAATTGGAATGCAGCTTATGGAGAACGCTTAAGAGAAATGCGTGGCAAAGTCTCCATGCAACAATTAGCCGATGAAGTCACTCAAAAATTTAACTATCCAGTAACAAAGCAATATATAGCGATGATAGAACGTCCTTTTGGAGATAAAGCCTCAAAGACTGTCTCCTTCCAACTGCTTCGATATATATGTAATATTCTGGGTGAAGATGTGCAAGACATTTTTGGATCACCTAAAATCATCCAAAAATCATCCCCTATTAAGACAAGTGACCCTTGACAAAATGACAAGTCATACTTTACTATAGATTATATAAGGGAGGAAACGAGCGGTTGCCTCCCAGTTAAATATAGAATCGCTCACCACAAACCCAGATTTGATCAACATAAAACATAGATTTGAGAAACAAGAACCTCCCGTCGTATAGCACAAGGTACGCCAGGTAAAGTCGGCTGGGGGAGATACTCAAGATCACTCAATAAATCCACCCATACTGCAATTAGGGCAGCTGCTCAATACCTTCTCTAGAGCCTTGTGCTGTGAATTCTTGCTAGAAAATAACTGAAATTCAGAAATATGAGGCTACGCCAAATCTTTTTGAGAGCGTTGCGGTAAACCACAACGTTGTTTACGCAAAACAAAAGGCGATCGCTGGACTGGAAAACTCGCGATCGCCTTTTTACCCCAAACAAGAGGCAATTTCTAATGATTACACAAACTTCAGCCCCTGCGCCAACAAAAGATCCGTTAACCACACGCGATCGCCAAATCATTGCAACCATCGTCAATCAGTCGGACTACTCAAAAGAGTGCAAGCTCGAAGATGTAGTGACTATCTGGATCAACAGTGATGATATCGTGTGGGTAAAAATGACCCACGGTTATGCTCGCTACCACAAAGAGCCATTCAAACGCGCTGTTGCAGAAATAAAAGCGAGTCTTTCTGCTCCAGTAAAGTGCAATCACAAAGAAGAAAAGGAATTAAAACAAGCTTCTGAGAAAATTGGCTTGTTAGGTGATTGTGACTGGTTATCGTTGAGCGTCCAATACCATTCTGATAAAGTAATCGGTCATGCTGGTTGTTATATCTCTCACAAGGCTCGAATATTAACCCCACCATCTGAATGGGATTTTACACTGCCGAAGTGGAATATGCCTGCTGCCATCTGTCCAGACTGCGAAGGTCATGGGTGCGGTAATTGTTCGTATCGCGGGACTCGTGCAGAAGACTTGTGCGAACCAGTAGACGGCTATCGACTGACTTATGTAGGACGCACTAGCCTTCAGACGGCTCACAATATATATCTAGATGGTGAGTTCTTGGGAATTATCTTTAAGGTCAGAAACGTTGATGAGTTATGGGAAAACGACCCCAAGACTTACTACTGGCGCTGTGGGG
>JBGTMK010000286.1:0-3055 GCA_041743605.1 Nostoc sp. | reverse complement strand
GACATATATTGTAAAGTTCGCATATTATGCAAACGATCTGCCAATTTCACCACAATTACCCGAATATCTTGCGCCATTGCCAAAAACATCCGCCGGAAGTTTTCGGCTTGGCTTTCGGTTTTGCTGGTGAAATTGATCTTAGAAAGCTTGGTGACACCTTCAACCAATTGCCGCACTTCTGGGCCAAAGCGTTCTTCTATTTCTTGACTTGTAACTTCTGTATCTTCAACGACATCATGGAGAAACCCAGCTGCTATCATAGCAGCACTACCTCCCAAGTCACGCAGCAATTCAGCTACAGCAACGGGATGGGCAATGTATGGTTCTCCAGATTTGCGGTATTGACCTTGATGCAATTGGTAAGCAAATTCAAATGCGCGACCAATCAAGACTGCATCACTATGCCTTCGGTCATCTTCCCCTGCGCCGCTAGTTGTGGATGACTCCTTCAAACATTTTTTTAACCATTCCGGAATGGCGAGATCAACTGATGAATTTATAGCTAGACTGCTCATACAATTGGGTTTGGATAGGATCGGTAGATAAGTGAATGATAAATAAAACTGGCAGCATCACTCTAAGAAGATGCTGTCGCCCAGAGAAGGGTAGAAAAAACAGTGTAAGGATGATTCTCCAATTGCAGACGGTAGTCATCCAGTTTGATTTTCAAGGATCATAAAGCAAGAAAATCCATTAATGGCAAACAAAGCCTCAAACCATAAATTTGAGGCTTCTAGTGGTGATAAGTCTAAAAGAGAAGTTTATTGTAGAAGAAAAATTACTTGACATTAATACTATCTTAACTAGCACTGGATGTCTTTAAACCCTGAGAAATATCTAGCACTCGTAACATTGCTAGAAGAATTACGCTCCGATGCCACAACTACCAAAATAGTTGGGTCTGAATTGCGGCGGCGTGTAGCCTCGTTGCAGCAATTTTTTGGACAAGAGATTGTGCCTTTGGCTGATGAAAACTGGCGAGTGCAGTCTTATCAAACGGAGATGAGCAAGCAATTGCGCCTGTTGGAAATAGATGTGATGTTTTTCCAAGGAGCGCGGCAAGCATCTACTGCACAAACGAGACTTCAGACGATTTGCGATCGCTTGACAACCCTCATTCAATACTGTGATGCCATTCTGCAACCAGAAGCGGAAGGAGAAAAATAACAATTGTTCACCTTTTTCTCTAATTTCTCCATCATCTCATTTATGACCTATAGTGAAAAGTTATTTTGCTAACAAGTTGGAATTGGGCATGGGGAATAGGGCATTGGGCATTGGGCATTGGTTATTCCGTCTCCCTTGCACCCTACTCCCTACTCCCTACTCCCTTCATAAGAAGATTCATGGTGCGGCGCATATATGCTTCTACTGGCTCGGTTGTGGGTTTGAAGATCAGTGCATAATATAGTGACCCGCTTACAAGGTCGATAATTAGTTCTACGTCTGCATCTTTGTGAATTTCGCCTCTAGACTTGGCACGTCCAAGTATTTTAGAAAAGGCTTCACGTCGGAGTTTTGTATATTTTGTCCAGTAAACCTCTGCAACCAAATCTAAGGTATGGATGCGACAACGGCTCAACAACAAGCATTAGTGGGCTGTCCCATTAGTTCTGAAGGGTTATAAAAGTTTGTAGTAAGGACTTTAGTCCTGGATTTTTAAGCCCTTAAGTGCTTACTACAAACCTTGCAAAATTAATGCGATAGACAACTAGGGGTAAGGTAAATAGCGATCGCATCCCTATTCTAAATTCTCTGATTGCAAAGCTACGTAAAAACACGGCTTCAGAATTATTCTCTGCCGAAAGTCACAGTAGAAATTTAATACACACGGATTTATCTGGATAAAAAAGTAAAAGTCCCACTCACTTTTGAGCGGGACTATGTGAAGTCTTATTGCTAAAATTAGAAATTTTGATCTAGAAAAAGTTCATTATTGTGATGATACCAACGCTTGTTAACATCATTAAGGCGCCCATAATTATAGATTGGCCTAATGGATTGCTGAATTTTGCATTGTTCATTTAAGTAAAATCCCTTTTATTAATAGTTCCTTAACCATATCAAAATCAGTATAAATATCTATAAAACCATTGTAAAACTTAAATTACCGTAAAATTTCTTAGTAAATACTTATTTTGAAACTTAAGTATCAATTTTTACTTTTAATGATTTGTTCTTCTGGTCTGCCGACTTCCCATTCTCCAGTTCCACAACGTAGTAATTTCCGAACAGAATAAATACCTGAACTCCGAGCGGAATACGTGCCTTGATGGGATAAAATAAATCTTAATCAAGGTAAAAATATTTGAATAGAAGATTATCATGACAGCATCCACGGAATCTAGAAACCAAGCGATCGCTTTTGACCTAGAAAAATTAAATGAGCAATTTGAAACTGCCACTCCCAAAGAAATACTGGCATGGTCTATAGAGAATATCCCAACGGGACTGGTGCAAACAAGCGCCTTTAACGTGGATGACATGATAATTACTCATATTCTTTACAGTGAACTGAAGCATCCCGTTCCTGTGATCTTCCTCGACACCTTGCACCACTTCCCCGAAAGCCTAGAATTAGTAGCCAAAGCCATACAAATCTACAACCTGGATTTACAAACTTTCAAAACTCCAGATGTAGACACCCGCGAAGCCTTTGAAGCCAAGTACGGCGATAAACTTTGGGACAAGGATATTGCCAAATTCCACCACATTACAAAAATTGAACCACTGCTACGGGGTCTAGACGAACTCAACAGCGTCGCTTGGATTACCGGACGCCGCCGTGACCAAGCAGTGACCCGTGCAAATATGCCCATATTTGAATTAGATGGTAAAGGTCGGCTGAAAGTAAATCCCATCGCTACCTGGACACGCCAAGATAGCTGGGTTTACGTGGCTGAACACAAAGTCATCTACAACCCTCTACACGACCAAGGTTATCCCAGCATCGGCGACCAACCCATTACTACCAAAGTAGGTGAAGGCGAAGACGAACGCGCCGGACGCTGGCGGGGAAGTGATAAAACAGAATGCGGAATTCACATTTAGTCAT
>JBGTMK010000285.1:0-7941 GCA_041743605.1 Nostoc sp. | reverse complement strand
GGGCGGCCTCTTTTATCGACTTGGGATATATGGGGTGAAGTGATTTGGCTTTGGGGTTGGGCGATTACGGGAGGTTTGCTTGCAGCTTATCTGCGACAACCCGCTTATTTAGCCTTAGCAATGGGGGTGGCATTCCTGAGTTTATACAGTTCTTGCCTGATATTATTAATACTATACAGTTATTGGCTTCCCTTTGTACCTGCGGCGATCGCTTTAGGAGGTAGTGCTGTTATCTTCTTAGCTGTTATAAAACCTATCAAACAATCATAAAAATATCTTTTTGCTTGACAACGAATTATGAAAAACCTTCAATTAACCATAGCCTTGGTGATAGCATTCACTAGTAATATATCCTACCCTCTACAACTCCAGGCGTTACCAGTTAATAATCATCTGTCCTCAGTCAAATTTATCCCGCCACCGCCACCACCAGACCGAAGTGCCGCAGGTTCTAGAGGTGGGGCTGCAAGCCGTGGATGCGATGCAGCTAATCAAACGGTAACAGCCTTAGTACCGACCTATCAACAAACTCTTAAACAAGGTAAGGAAGCGGATGTTTCCATCACTCAAGTTTGGGGTTTAACAAGCGCTGAACATCCTTCTTTCTTATTTTTTATTCCTTATAATGCATCATCTATAGCCAACATAGAGTTTGTTTTGCAAGAGGAAACCAATAACAAAAGCCAAACTTTATACCGAACTTATTTGACACCACCAAAATCACCAGGAATTATTAGCGTTCATTTTCCCCCAAATCAAGGCTCATTGCAG
The DNA here is from genome assembly GCA_041743605.1 of Nostoc sp. Lineage (GTDB taxonomy): Bacteria > Cyanobacteriota > Cyanobacteriia > Cyanobacteriales > Nostocaceae > Nostoc. The sequence continues at coordinate 7,170 of JBGTMK010000285.1, read as the reverse complement.
GTGGGAAAAATGTATCACTGGTTTTTTAAAGTCCGGGTTCAATGCGACCAAAAACAACCTACGAAACTGGATTATGCAGATGGTTGGGTGCAAAGGGTTAACCAAAATTCAACATTAACAGAACAACTAAAACAAGCAACACCCCAACAAAAAGCAACGCTTTATACTGCAAATGGTGTTTGGTACGATGCTATTGTGAGTTTGGCAAAATTACGCTATAAAAATCCCCAAAATGAGACTTTACTAGCAAACTGGACAACTTTGCTTCATTCAGTTGGCTTAGAAGAAATAGCTAATCAACCACTGATTAATTGTTGCCAACCTCGTTTTAATGATGCTAATTATAAAGAATAGAGCTGACGGACACGCGGTTCTTAAAAGCTCAACGCCTCCTACGCAATAGCCGGATTGCTTGAGAAGCCCACACTGCACCTGTATTCAGGTGTAGTGTGGAGTGTCTCACCTAATTTTACAGGTAATTTTTACGATAGTAAGCTTGATATTCCGCAGACAGCAGAGGTTCCCACCAATCACGATGATTGAGATACCATTCAACAGTTAAACGTAAACCCTCAGCAATCGTTACTGAAGGTGTCCAACCAAGCTGAGTTTTAATTTTGTTTGCATTAATTGCATATCTCCGATCATGTCCTTGTCTATCCTTGACAAAAGTAATCAACTGCTTGGCTGGATGTATTGGTAAATCAGATGCTAATTCATCCATCATCTGACACAATAGCTGCACGAGGTTAATATTTTCTACCTCATTGTTGCCACCAATATTATATGTTTCTCCTGGTTCACCATGATTAACTACCACATCTAGGGCAAGACAATGATCGCCCACATAAAGCCAATCCCGCACATTTTTACCATCGCCATAAACAGGTAATGGTTTCCCTATCAAAGTGTTAATGCACATCAGGGGAATTAGCTTTTCGGGAAACTGATAAGGGCCGTAATTATTCGAGCAATTTGTGATAATGGTTGGAAGTTGATAAGTATGATAATAAGCACGCACTAAATGGTCACTACCAGCTTTTGAAGCTGAATAGGGACTATTGGGAGCGTAGGGTGTAGTTTCACAAAAAGCTGGGTCATTTGCACCCAGACTACCGTAGACTTCATCAGTAGAAACGTGTAGAAAACGATAATCAGATGGCTGTGATTTTGTCTCCCAATGTTGCCGAAAAGCTTCAAGGAGAGTGAAAGTTCCTACTACATTAGTTTGCACAAATGCAGCCGGGCCAAGAATTGAACGATCAACATGAGATTCAGCAGCAAAATGGGCGATGGTATCAATATTTTCTGTTGATAATAGCTCGTCTAGGATGGTGCGATCGCAAATATCCCCTTGAACAAACCGAAAATTCTCTCCACCCTCAACCAGCGCCAAATTCAGACGATTTCCCGCGTATGTAAGAGCATCCAACACCACTACCCGATCATCTGGATAAACCTGACACCAATGATGTACAAAATTCGCCCCAATAAACCCCGCACCACCAGTAACTAATAACCGCCGATTCATCCAACTTCCTCTCTTATCTCTGTGTTCTGTGCGCCTCTGTTATTCGTTTCTATTACTTAAAATATTTCTTCCTCAGCTTCCCGTATATCTTCTGGGCGAGTAATTGTGCCACACGTGTTTTAGTCAAACTCTTAATATTAGATGGCTGCTCGATTTTGTGGTCAAAAAACTCATTTAACTCATCCAAAATAATTTGGAAACGCTGAATAATATTTTCAGCCCGATGCTCAACTAAAAAATCTTCAGACAAGCTAAACACTACTGAAGATTCAATTACCTTCAAAATACGTTGGACATCATATTCTTGAGAATATCCAGCAATTTTATAGCAATTAAATCCAGGATCTAAGTAATCAGCCAGTCCACCATTGACACTAGAAAATACTTGACAGCCACAGGCAAGAGCTTCCATTGGTTGTAGACCAAATCCTTCACTAACACGCTGTTGCGCCCAGTACTCAGCAGAATCATAAAGATAAATCTTAGCTCGGTTAAATAGCCCAGGTAAATCCTCAATGTACGAATCAACAACCAATACTTTACAACGTTTTTGTAACGCTGGAATCAATTCTTTAATTAAATATTCAGAAGACTTTCGAGCTTGAACTAAAACATCAATATTTCGTTCCAGACCTAAATTTTGAAACTCATCAGAAATTTGATTGGGTAAATAATAAATTAAAGAATTGGGTGATTTTTCTCCCCAGTATCCCATTGTATAACGGCTAACAGTGATGATCGGAATACTCGCAGGTAGCGTAAATGGATAACCTGCACTATGTGCATGGTAAACAACATTGTATTGCTTAAGTTTAGCCACGAGTTGAGCTATATCAAATCCCCAACTGATGACAAAAATTACATCATTTAAGTTTTTCTCTTTTAGCAAATCATCGATGAAAAGCTTATCTTTTTCTCGTTGACGGTAAGTTACAACATCAGCACTACAGAACTGCTGAACTAGATTAAGTGCTTTTAATTCTGCCCAAAGGCCACCACACGCAAATTTGCCATCTGTACCGGGGAGTAAGAAGTAAAGTTTTCTCATAATTTTTTATTTAGGGCATTGGGGAGTGGGGAGAGTAATTTTGAATTGTGAATTGTTTCCCCCTCATCCCCTCTTTAATTACGAATTACGAATTATTGTAATCTTGCCAGCCCACTTTAACAAAATGTGCCTCACGCCCCCAAACGTCGCGTGTACGGGTAATATTTTCAATTGCTAGGTTAAAAGGAATGGCAGTTGTTAGGTAACGCTGTGCCATAGAACCTAAATCAGGTGCGAGTTCAGCGGCTGTCGTTGCAGCTAAACCTAAACCTATAAGTTGCTCGATTGGTCGAAATGGTAGCAACAGATGCACACCCACAGTTAGTCCAGCTGTCAAGAGCATTGCTACTGATAAATTTGTGCCACAACGAGGATGTACAGCCAAATCCCATTCTCCACTAGTGATGCGATGTCGAGCCAGTGTGACTGCACGTCGCAAATCACTAATATTTACCTCACCATAGAGGTAGAATCCCTGCTCAGTAGACAAACCGCCTAATAGTTCATTATCTAGTTGGATGTTAGTGGGTTTTGCTGTAGCGGAATAAGCACTTTTAGATTCGCTAAGAACCCAAACAGTAGCATGCTCTAAAGCATGAACCTGCCGCAGCATCAAAATTTCCTTCAACCCTGGAATAAACGATAGCTGTCTGAGTAAGTCCTGATCTTGTGTGGATTGCGGAAAGTCTGAAAATTGGTCTTCAAGACTCGGAAGTTTCCCAGATACAGGTATCGTAAAATCAAAGTTAAAAAATTCAAAGGGAGACCAGCTACCCTGAAAAGAAGCGGAAGTATTCATTGGAACACTGCTCCCAAAGCCGATGGGGCAACATAGATTTCTCTCAAATGTAACGCTTGTACCACTGAATTGTTGCTAATTTTTGTAGATGATTGTTTAGTTGGGGCATTGGGCATTGGGAATTGGGAATTGGGCATTATTGTAGATGCTTCTCCCAAATTCTCAGTCCCTAGTCCCCAGCCTTACAATCTGTTCTGCTGAATAAGGAATTCTGATCTTTATAGTTTCCGAGTCCGAGGATCATCTGGCTCCATTAACATAAAATCCAGCTGAGTGAAGGACTCGGAACTTTTGGTAGAGTGTTCACACTGAAAACTTAGGCGTGAGGAGAAAAACAATCAGTAAACCTCAAAATTGGCTTGCCATTACAACAGATCAGAGCAATTACTTTGCTACTAGTAAATTGTTTATTCGATCTGGTTAGGCAGAGTACAGCAATTGACATCATTCAAACAGACTTTTCCCCACTGTAAAGCCCAGCGGACAAGAGCTACTCGATTTTCTGTCTCGGTCTTCGTGAGAATATTACTAATATGGTTATCAACTGTACGCTTGCTAATCTCCAGTTTTCCTGCAATCTCTTGGTTAGTTAAGCCAGTGGCTACTAAGTCGATAATTTGCAGTTCTCTGTCTGACAGACTAACGGGGGTCTCAGACTTGCCACCAGCCATGACTATTTCTATCCTCCCTTGGTATATGTACTCAATCGCTCCTTCTAATTCTAGAAGATTCTTTTCTTGGTAGGGGTTTCAAGTGTTAGCAGTAATACGATTGTCAATATTTTCTTTGGATTTCAAGTTGACATAAATATAACCTACGCGATATTTAAAGTAATAAATATAGCTTATTTTTGCAAATACATCCTCTACGCACTTAGTTTAAAAAAAGAGGATTAAAAGTATATATATGCTATGTGAGTAATAAAAATTGCTATTTAATTCTATGAAGGACTGGCGACAGATTAGCAAAAACTATTGTAGATTTTATACTGTAAATTCCTAATTCAAAATCGAAATCTAAAATTGAAAATGAGATGAGCAATCCCCGTGTTTTGTGCCTTGGTGAAATTTTGTTTGATTGTTTAGCCGATCAATTAGGGTTAAAGCTGGAAGAAGTGAAATCTTGGACTCCCTACCCAGGAGGGGCACCAGCTAACGTAGCCTGTGCTTTAGTCAAGCTGGGGACGCCAGCAGGATTTATCGGAGCCGTTGGTGAAGATGAACCAGGGAATACACTGGTAAAGCTATTACAAGATGTAGGTGTAGAGACGACGGGGGTACAACGCCATCCCACGGCGCCAACGCGACAAGTTTATGTTACACGGGATCTGTCTGGCGATCGCACTTTCGCCGGATTTGGTCAGTATGACACCGCAGAATTCGCTGATACTCGCTTGCAAGCTAAACAATTGTCAGATTCGCTGTTTCAAGAAGCAGATTTTCTGGTTTTGGGTACTTTGGAATTAGCCTATCCTGAAAGTGAAGCGGCAATTCACCGCGCTCTAGAATTAGCAGAACATTACGACTTGAAGATTGTGCTGGATGTCAACTGGCGTCCTGTATTTTGGAAAGAGCCAAACATCGCCCATCAAAAAATTCCAGAATTATTTAAGCGAGTCGATTTCCTTAAACTCTCCAAAGAAGAAGCTGAATGGCTATTTGAAACCGCAGATCCCGGAGCCATCACTTACCGTCTAGCTTCAATTGAAGGGGTACTAGTAACAGATGGAGGAAACGGTTGCACTTACTGTTTAGGTGAGAACGAAGGCAAATTACCTTCATTTTCAATTCCTGTAGTTGATACAACTGGTGCAGGGGATAGTTTTTTGGCAGGATTTATCCATCAGTTGAGTCAGAATGGTATCCACGGCTTGCGGGATGCAGAAACAGCAAAACGTATTGTCACCTACGCCAGTGCTGTTGGAGCGCTGACTACCATTAAAGCAGGTGCGATCGCTTCTCAACCTACTGCTGCTGAAGTCGAAGCTTTTCTAGCCACACATCAACTTTAGGAACTAGCATAAGTTACTGGGATATCAGCCACCAAAGGCTGATACTCCCGGCTAGAAAATGGAAGAAAACCCTCATGCCACTCTGCGGTCATCTTGCACATTAAAGAAGAATTCAGAAGTCAGAAAAATGTTAATTTTTAATACAATAAATGGGTTTTGCAAGTCTCAATTTTATTTGGTTTTATCATAAGTCTATATAGAGATTATTGGCAACCTTTGGTGATGATTGAAGCCTACTCGCTTTATCGCCAAAATCTGACAATAACCCTAATAAAACTAAAAATTTAAATACAAACATCGGGGCTGTATAAATGACTTCCAGCATCCCAAAAGATATCCAAAAACATACTCCTTTAGTAGGAAATTTGAATAATCAAAGTCGAATTTCTTACCAAGCAAGCCGCATAGCGATCGCCGGATTCAATGCAATCATAATGGTAGGAGCAGAGGCTTATATCAATGGGCTAAAAATCCCCGATTCTCTGCTGAAAACCCTTTTAAATCTCTCCATGCAAATCAGCTACAAATATTTTCCTTCTCTTTTAGTTCCCTATGAATGGCTGTTGCAAGAAAGCGATCGCCTTGCAGAAGGGTCACACGAACTAATGAAGGTTCAATACAACCTACCTGAAGAAATGTTCAGCCTGAGCTTGAAAGAGACAGAACTTTTATATCCCAAATATACGATGGCTTTATGGGAAAAAGGAGCATCCAACCTTGAGCAAGCTCAAATGGATATGCTCGACGATTTGATTACAAAAGCAGGTATCGAAGACGGAGACGAAATCTTAGATTTGGGATGCGGTTGGGGTTCTGCATCAAATTATATTCTTTCCCGGTTTCCCCATGCGAAAGTAACGGCTCTTAATTTGAGCCACGAGCAATGCGAATATATGCGTAAAAAAATGCAAGACCCTAGCAGTTACCTCAATTCAGATAGATTCACTCTCTATGAAAAGGACTTTAATGATATTGATTTTGAGACTAAGTTTGATAAAATTATGGCGATTGGGCTGTTTGAACATATAGGTAATTTAACAAAATCATTCCTAAAACTGGCTTCTATCCTCAAAGATGATGGTAAGGTTTTAATTCACATAATCACAACAAAATTACCTGACAACATAACCCATCCTTTTATTAATAAATATATTTTCCCCAATATGCGGGTGTGGAATTATGATGTCATACCAAAGATTAATACAGACCTGAAAACCATTAATCGATGGTATTTGAATGGTGCTAACTACTCAAATACCATCAGAAATTGGTTGATAAATTTTGACCAAAATCAAGCAAAAATCAAAGATTTAAATTATGGTATGAACTATGCCAAGTTCTGCCGGATGTGGAGACTTTATTTGCTCTTGTGCATACAGTATTTTGACGGTTGTAATGGTGAAATTCTTGGTAACGGTCAATACCTATTGGTTCATGCGTGACAAGTTAATTGCGTAAGTCCTAATAAGTAAGTCGGCGCAATTAAAGCTAACTGGTGGGGGCTGTCATTTGTACTGAGTCTCGTAGAGAAGTATTGGTCATTGATAAGGGTTTTAAGCAAATTTACAGAAAGGCAGAGGGCAGAGGGCAGAAGGAAAGAAGTATTAATAAAAACTAAAGTTGCTGGGTATAAAGCCCAGTTTAAACAAAGAATTGTATCGAGACGCGTAGCGCAAGATACAAAGCGTCCAAGATCAATCCCACATTTTTAAACGTGGGTTCCTTCTGCCTTCTGCCTTGTCTACGACACGCTGCGCGAACGTACTTCTGCCTTCTGAAGT